>NZ_JBQQFC010000021.1:0-20763 GCF_052258445.1 Psychrobacter sp. T6-1 | reverse complement strand
AAACCTAAAAAGCCAACAATGCTAATTCGTTGTTGGCTTTTTTTTACAAAATAATTTATTGAGTAGACAGATGTGGTTTTATTCAATATCTTGTACGTTATCGTAAATATAAGAAAAAGGACACAAAGGCAATGAGCTACTTTGGCACAGATGGTATTCGAGGCAAATTTGGACAACTGCCCATTACTCCAGATTTTATTATGAAGTTAGGCTATGTCACCGGTCGCGTGCTGGTCGAGGGTAATGTTAACCCTGCACGTAGACCTAGCGTGATCATTGGTAAAGACACAAGGCTCTCAGGCTATGTGATTGAAGGAGCATTGCAAGCAGGATTTAATGCCGCGGGCGTCGACGTTCATATGCTAGGCCCATTACCGACGCCAGGTATCGCTCACTTAACGCGTAGCTTCAACGCGGCAGCTGGCGTAGTCATATCTGCCTCACATAACCCTTATTATGATAACGGTATCAAGCTATTCTCCGCTGATGGCAAAAAACTCTCTGATGAGGTACAAGATGCTATCAATGATAAAATGAAAGCGATCATGGAGACGGATGATGAGGTGCCGATGCCTATTCATGACCCTGCGCAGCTAGGCAAAACCAGCCGTATTAATGATGCTAAAGGTCGTTATATCGAGTTTTGTAAAGGCAGCTTTCCTTATCAGTATGATCTCAGTGATATCACCGTTGTCGTCGACTGCGCTAATGGGGCCGGTTATAGCGTCGCGCCTCGCGTATTGCGCGAGCTTGGCGCTAACGTCATTGCAATGCATCATACGCCTGATGGTATGAACATCAACGCCGATTGCGGCTCGACTCATCCCAAAGGGCTGCAACAGGCGGTTATAGATCACAACGCAGATGTTGGTATAGCGCTAGACGGTGATGGTGACCGTATCGTTATGGTCGATGATCAGGGCAAGCTGGTAGACGGCGACGGTATTATTTATGTGCTTGCCACTCAGGCGCAAAATAAAGCTGATGGCGTCGCAGGGACGCTGATGAGCAACATGGGATTGGAGCTAGCGCTACAAGAACATGGTATTGCCTTTAGCCGTGCTAAAGTAGGTGACCGTTATGTCATGCAAGACTTGGAGGCTAATGGCTGGATACTCGGCGGTGAGCCATCAGGTCATATTTTGTGTTTAGATAAGAGCCGTACAGGAGATGCTATTATAGCAGGTCTGCAAGTTTTGGCTGTGATGAAAGCGCAAGACAAAGCATTGAGCGAGTTGACCGATGGCTTTAATTCTCTGCCACAAAAACTGGTCAATGTGCGTCTGTCTGATATGAAAGACCCGTTTGAATATGATGAGTTGGTCGCAGAGTTTGACAAAGCGCGTGCAACGCTCAATGGCCGCGGTCGTCTGCTTATTCGTCAATCAGGTACTGAGCCTATGATTCGAGTCATGGTTGAATCTGATGACGAGATAGAGTGCGATGTCATGGCAAACGATTTGGCAGATAAAATCAAAGCCGTATTGGGCTAACTATAAAACAGCTAAAAAAGGATGAATCATGAGCATGGATTTTACCGATCAACGTTTATCTTACGAAAAAGGTGAGCTGGATCAAAACGATATACCAGCGTCGCCACTTGAGCTACTCAAAACATGGATGAGTCAAGCACTTGAACAAAAGGTACAAGAGCCCTATGCGATGAGTTTGGCAACTTGTGGCACTGATATGAAACCTAGCGTACGCATCGTTTTGCTGCGTGAGATTACTGACACAGGTATCATCTTTTATACCAACTACGAGAGCGCTAAGGGCGAGGATATAAAAGAGAACCCTAATGCTGAGGTGTTGTTTTTTTGGCATGAGCTGGAGCGTCAAGTGCGCATTAGTGGCGCTATCGCTAAGATAGCAGCGGATAAATCTGCAGCTTATTTTCAAAAGCGTCCGCATGACAGTCAAGTTGGGGCATGGGTTAGCGAGCCGCAAAGCGGCGAGGTAGTTAATCGTGCGGTTATGGAAGAGCGCTTTGAGCAACTAAAAACCGATTATCCTGAAAACGTGCAAGTGCCTACGCCCAAGTTTTGGGGTGGTTATGAGATTACTATTGAAAAGATTGAGTTTTGGCAGGGCCGCGCCAATCGTATGCACGACCGTATTGTCTATACTAAAGGTGATGACGCCGATTGGAGTACCAAACGTTTATTGCCGTAAACGCGCAATAGCTTAAGTTTTAAAAGTATAACTTAAGGTTTAAAAGTATAAATAGCCTAAGTCAATCTTGGGCTATTTTGGGTTTATACTTAACTTTGTTGATCCTTTGCATTATTATTTTTTTAATTTAAACTGTAAAAGCATACGATTTAACGCCATGGGTAAATAAAAATATACGGAGAGCAAAATGGATTTTGCTAGTATTACCGCGCCTAAAGCGCCGAGCGCTTGGCTCGATATGGACGCCCTTGATCATAATATCGCACTGGTCAACCAAAAGTCCCAAGCGGTCAATCTACGCTTGGCTACTAAGTCTATTCGCTCTATCGATGTCCTAAACTACATTAAAGACAACTCTCCTAACTTTATTGGTCTTATGTCCTATGCGGCTGATGAATCAGTTTATTTGCTTGAGAATGGCTTTGACAATATTCTTTGTGCTTATCCGGCACTAGATATGATCAGCGTGGCTAACACCTTTGAGTACACTAAAAATGGCGCGACCATGATATGGATGGTGGATCGCCCTGAGCATGTTGATGCGCTCAATCAAATAGCTAGATCGCATGGCGTCAAGGTCGATGTCTGCTTCGATATCAATATGTCGATGTCACTGCCCAAATTATATTTTGGTACTAAGCGCTCGGCCTTAATGACTAAAAAGGCGGTTAAAGCCTTACTTAAACATATCAAAAAATCAGCCCATGTGAATCTCGTTGCGGCAATGGGTTATGAGGCGCAAATTGCAGGCGTCGCTGAGTATGTACCGGGTAAAACGTTATTGACACCAGCTATCAAGCTCCTCAAAAAACGCTCAAAAAAGCAAGTCATCCAGCGCCGCGGCTCAATCGTCAAGTGGTTAAAAAAGCAAGGCTATCCGCTAGCGCTTGTCAATGGCGGTGGTAGTGGTAGTATCGACTTTACCGCAAGCCAGCCTGAAATTACCGAAATCACCGTAGGCTCAGCCTATTATAAGCCGGCGTATTTTGATTATATGGAGAGTATGGGCGGCTTTCAGCCAGCAGCAGGATTTGTACTGCCAGTCACGCGCCAGCCTGAAAAAGGAGTTGTTACTTGTCATGGCGGCGGCTTTATTGCCTCTGGTGCAACAGGAGTAGATAAAGCGCCTGTGGTGCATTATCCACCTGGTCTAACCATACGAGAAGAGGAAGGGTTCGGCGAGGTGCAAACCCCTATGAGAGTAGAGAAACCACTTGCAAAGAATATCAACATTGGTGACGCGGTCTGGTGCCGTCATGCCAAAGCCGGCGAGCTATGTGAGCATTTCAATACGCTTATTTGCTACAGTGATGACGCAGTACAGTTGATGACCACCTACCGCGGAGAGGGCAAATGTTTTCATTAAGGCAGTGGCACGGCAATAGTAACTGGCAAAACTGGGTGGGTTACGTCACAGCAGAGCCTGAGCAAAAGCTTGCGCCATCTTCGGTTGCAGAGTTACAAGATATTATCAAAAGCGCAAGGCGCAATAATAAGCGCGTTAGAGTGACGGGTGCGGCGCATTCCTTTAGTGGCTGCGCCAAACCTGAAGAGATTGCTATCAGTCTGCACAATATGCGCGGGCTTATCTCGGTAGATACGGAGGCCAAGCTCGCAACTATGCACGCAGGAACCTATCTATACGAGATTGGCAAGGCTTTAAAACAGCATGGTCTGGCACTAGAGAATATGGGGGATGTGCAAGCACAGACCATCGCAGGCGCTGCTAGTACGGCGACGCATGGTACAGGGCTGACCCTTGGCTCTATTGCCAATCAGGTCGTGGCTTGGGAGTGGGTCGATGGCACAGGGGAGGTACACACTCATCAGCGCGGTAATCCACAAACAGACGATTTGGGCAATGCCCTCCATGCCAGCCTTGGTATGCTAGGCGTCTTTACTAAATTAACGCTAAAAGTCGTGGACTTATACGGATTGCAAGAGCGCAACGAAGTGCTTGATTTTGAAGAGGGGTTGGCAAGGTTCGATGATACGGCTCATGCTCATCGGCATTTAGAATGGTTTTTGTTTCCAGGCACCAATAAATTGCAGCAAAAAACCTTGTCAGGCATAGAGCCAAAACCGATGAGCAGTACGCAAAAGCTCAAAGATAAATTCGATAGCGCGATCACCCTTAATGGCGCTTTTTATGTGCTATGTGAGCTGGCAAGGATGAAACCGTCACTCACGCAAAAGGTGAGTCAAATATCAGCAAGCTCTATTCCAAATACCAAGCGTGAGGGCTATAGCTATGAAGTGTTTCCAACACCGCGCGGGGTCAAATTTAACGAGTCAGAATATTTTATTGCCCTCTCAGATTTTGAGGCATGTATCACTGAAATCAACGATATATTGCTCAAGGACAATAAAGGCTCGCACTTTCCGATAGAGGTGCGCACCCATAAGGGTGAGACTGGCATGCTAAGCGCAACTCAAGGTGAGGACTGTGCGGTACTGTCCTTTCACGTCTACAAAGGGATGGACTCTGAGCCTTTATTTGACTGGCTATACGAGTATATGAAAAAGTGGCAGGGTCGTCCGCATTGGGGTAAAGTCAATAAGCTTAGTCATGTTGAGCTACAACATTTATACCCCAAACTTGATCAGTTTTTGCAGATTCGCCATGAATATGATCCAGACAATGTATTTATGAATCGCTGGCTTGAACAAAAATTCTTGGGTCATGCCTCTTCTTAAATGATTTTAATCTACAGAACTAAATTGCAAAATAAAAAAAGCGATCTATGACAGATCGCTTTTATTTAATGACTTACGCTAAATTACTGTTTGCTATGACTATTACTTTGACTCATCATAATTGGCTTCTAAGCGCATTGTACGCTGATAGCTATCTAAGCTCGCTAATTGCATCGCGTAGTCTTTGATATGCGGATAGTCATCTAACTCATCATTTTTTGCTAGCATAATTAAATCAAACGACAACATAAAATCAGCGCCAGAGAGCTTATTGCCAACGATAAACGCTTTGCCTTTAACTTCGTCATTTAGGTAGCCAAGCAGCTTGTGTTTCTCAGCTGCAATGTAACCATTTAAGAACTTGCTATCGGTGATACCTGCCTTTGTCGTAAACAACTCAAGCAACAAAGGCACCATCAGCGAGCTTTCGGCAAAATTAATCCACTCAAGATAGCGACCATAATCACTGCTATCTGTTGCAGGGCGCAAACGCTCAGGCGCAAAACGCTCAATTAACAACTCAGTGATGGCACCAGACTCTGTGACCACTTCACCATCGATTTCGATAACCGGCGATTTGCCAAGCGGATGAACTGATTTTAAACTATCGGGCGCAAGGTTGGTCTTGGCATCGCGCTGATAACTTATCACTTCGTAAGGCTCGCCGAGCTCTTCAAGTAGCCAAAGAATACGCAAAGAGCGCGAGCGATTAAGATGATGTAAGCGAATCATAGTGTTAACCTTTTAATAGTGTTGAGCTTTTAATTTTGTACAGATGAATCAAAAACGAAGTCTAACCCTGAAGTTTGGTAATCAGACGTTTAGCGGCTTCTTCTGATGACGCTGGGTTCTGACCTGTAATAAGAAGACCGTCTTCGACCACAAACGATTCCCAATCAGCTGCTTTTTCATAGTTGCCGCCGTTGGCTTTTAGCGCATCTTCTACTAAGAAGGGCACGACATCGGTTAGACCAACTGCGTCTTCTTCCGTGTTGGTAAAGCCCGTTACCGTTTTACCTTTCACTAAGTACTCGCCATCAACCTTGACGTTTTTGAGTGCAGCAGGAGAATGACAGACAAAGGCAACTGGCTTATCTTGCTTGACAAAAGTTTCGATTAAATCGATAGAATCTTTATCAACTGCCAAATCCCATAATGGGCCATGACCGCCTGGATAAAATACAGTATCAAAGTCTTGTGCTTTTACGTCAGCCAGTTTTTTGGTGTTAGCAAGATGCTCTTGTGCCTCTTTATCATCTTTAAAACGCTTAGTATCTTTAGTTTGATTATCGGGCGTATCACTACCTGGATCTAGCGGCGGCTGACCACCCGCTGGCGAGGCTAGCGTAACGTCTGCACCTGCATCAAGAAAAGCATAATAAGGAGCGGCAAATTCTTCTAACCAAAATCCCGTTTTTTTACCTGTATCGCCTAATTCATCATGTGAAGTGAGTACCATTAAAATATTCATAGTTATCCTTAGATTGTTTGTTGTTTAACTAAGTGCTACTTAACATAGCACTTTTTTGCTCATTTGATTTTTTAACATAGTCTACGTTGCGTAAGTTACTCAACGTCAGCTACTTTGACGACGGTTTTACCAAAGTTCTCGCCATTTAACATGCGTACAAAGGCATTTGGAGCCTCATCTAGACCCTCAGCGACGTATTCTTTGGTCTTTACAGCGCCTGACTCTACCCATTTGCTCATCGTTTTGAGGAACTCGGGGAAGTGGTCACCGTATTCTTCGTGAATGATAAAGCCTTTAATTGTTAAGCGATTGCTTAGTACATGGCGGAATAATAGACCCAAACGATCTTTTCCGTCAGGTAGTTCAGTGGCGTTGTATTGTGAGACCAGACCACATACTGGAATACGAGCATGAGCATTTAATAAAGGTAGGACTGCGTCAAATACTTTACCACCGACGTTTTCATAATAGATATCGATACCATCTGGGCAAGCAGCTTTTAGTTGCTCGGCAAAATCGTCCGCCTTGTGGTCAATACAGACATCAAAGCCTAATTCATTGACAGCGAAGTCGCACTTGTCTTTACCACCAGCGATACCGACAGTGCGTACGCCATATTGATTACCAACTTGACCAACCGTTGCACCAACTGGACCTGTTGCTGCAGCGACGACCAGCGTCTCACCTTTTTGTGGTTTACCGATATCCGTCAACCCCATATAACCAGTAAAGCCTGGCATACCCAACACACCTAAACCATAAGAGGGGTTAGCCATTTCTTTATCTAGTTTCAGTACGCCTATCCCATCACTGACGCTATAATCCTGCCAGCCTGAATTTGATACCACCAGATCACCAACGGCAAATTTATCAAGGTTAGACTCTACGACTTGAGCGACCGTACCACCGACAATGACGTCGCCAACGTCTAGCGGATCAGCGTAGCTTTTAGCATCGCTCATACGTCCGCGCATATACGGGTCTAAGGATAAATAGACAGTACGTAGTAGCATCTCATTATCATTAGGCGTTGGTATATCAGTAGTCACGAGATCAAAGTTTTCAGCTTTTGGTTCACCATGAGGGCGGCTAGCCAATTTAATTTGACGGTTTGTTTTATCATTTTGTTGTTTATCAAAGCTCATTTTGTGCTCCTTGTGCTCATTATTATTTTAAGATTTTAGAGTAGTAGCCACTCACTATGAACGGCTACTATATTTTTTACGACTACTAGGTTTATAACTACTAAGCGACGCTGGTTAACGAACGCTCTAAGATACGACGTGATACTTCTAAGTCATTGTTACCATGTTCGCCCAGTTTTACCATATTATGCGCCTCTAACTGCTTAATGACTGGGTCAATCGCAGACTCATCTAGTTCAGCGTCTGCTAAGCTAACTGGCAGACCAAGGCTACGGAAGAAGTTCTCAGTCTTAACAATAGCAGTCTCAATGATGCTATCGTCGTCTTGTTTGGTATCAGTATTGCTATCGATAGCCCAGACGTTACGCGCGTATTGAAGCAATTTGTCTTTTTTACTGTTTTTTAGCTCGCGCAAGACTGATGGCAATAAAATGGTAAGGGTACGAGCATGATCAATGCTATGTAATGACGTGAGCTCATGACCCACCATGTGTGTCGTCCAATCTTGTGGTACACCCGTGCCAATTAGGCCGTTAAGTGCCATGGTGGCTGTCCACATAATATTCTTACGGGTCTCTAGATTCTCAGGATCAGCTTTAACCGCTGCGCCTTCTTCAATCAGAATTTTAAGTAAGCTCTCAGCGAAGGCATCTTGTACTTTTGCATTGACTGGATAAGTCAGGTATTGCTCCATCACATGGACAAAGGCATCAGCAACACCATTCATTACCTGACGTTCAGGTAGAGTGAGCGTCTTAGTCGGATCTAAAATTGAGAATTTAGGAAAGGCGAGTGGATTACCAAAAGGTAGTTTGGCTTGACGTTCGCTGTGATTGACCACGCCGCCTGAATTCATCTCTGAGCCCGTTGCTGGAATGGTCAGTACTGCGCCCAAATCAATTGCTGAGTTGATATTTCTGGTGTAGCTGGTGAGCGCATCCCATGCTTTTTTACGTGAGACTGTGCCATCTTGGTCAGTGAGTGACGATACGAGCGCGACAAACTTACTACCATCTATGACTGAACCACCGCCAACCGCTAATAGAAAGTCAATGTTATGCTCATTCACCATATCAGCGGCTTTAAGCAAAGTATTAAATTCTGGGTTTGGTTCAATACCACCGAACTCAAAGACTTCGCGATTTCCGCTCGCTGATAACGCTTTTCTGACTTCATCTAAAGTACCTGTGCGTTCAGCTGAACCGCCACCATAGGTGATGAGTACTTTGGCATCGTTGGGTACCAAATCTGCTAATTGTTCGATTTGGCCTTCACCGAAGACGATACGTACTGGATTGTAATATTGAAAGTTTTTCATAAATTTCCTAGGGAACATCGAACAAAATTGTCAAATATTTTAAATTTGAAAGAACGGTTGTTTTTCAACTATGGCTATTGTATATAAATTAGACCGGTCGTCTAGTAATTTTTACAAAACGCTCTCATAAATAAATTATATCGTCTAATCCTTTTATACTTTAACTAAGTGTCAACTGATCACTGAATGTACCGTTAACGACCCAGTTGTGACGTAGTCATTTGCCATACTTCTGCCAGTGGCGTATTGGTCTGACTGATCTTGGCAACGAGGCTCGCGCCAATCCAAGCAAAGTACCAGCGCTTGGCCATACTCTCAGCTGCAATGTTATCAGGCTTTGGTACTGAACCATCACTCCAGCCTGCTTTAATCTGCTCTGCCAGCCATGTAATAGTCTGCTGATAGCCTGCGTTTAACGCAATGCGCATAGGTTCTGATATATCAGCGACTTCTGCGCTGAGCTTTACGACCAAGCATTTTTCGTGATCGCAGCCATTTTGCTGCGTGTCATACCACCCTTGAAAATAATCATAAAGCTTTTGCTGAGCGTTATTATCTAAAGCGCCAATAGTATCAAGACGCACTTTATAGTTTTCAAAGTAATGGCTGATAATCGCTTCACCAAAGGCTTCTTTTGAGGCAAAATAATGATAAAAAGAGCCTTTGGGTACGCCTGCGGTATCTAATATCTGCTTGATACCAACTGCGCTAAAGCCCTTCTTTGCAAGTATCTGATAGCCAATCTCTAACAGATGATCCTTGGTATCTACTGATTTTGCTTTGGAGGTAGTTGTTGACAGTTTATTATTTGGTTGCGTGTTAATTGTAGACATAAAATATATGTCCTCCATAAAGTGGTATAAGCAAAGAATAAGAAAGCGTTACGTTTTTTCAACAGTATTGGATATAGAATTATTCTTATTTTTAAATCCCTTATGATACCATTAGACCAGTCGTCTAGCAAATTAGATTCAATCGATATAGTATATGAGTTGATAAGAATAGATGTTTATCTGATGCTAGTCTTTTAAAACAATTACTTAAATAAGGATTTATATGTCAAACAATAATAATACGCAGAATATTTATGGCGATTTTGACCGTCAATTCATTGCTGGAGAATGGATCGAGGGTCAAGATAATAGTGTCAATACCGATACTAACCCTTTTAATGGTGAGACTTTGGTAGAGATCCAGCAGGCGACAGAAGATCAACTTGATGAGGCTTATCAAGCGGCAAGCAAAGCGCAAGTTGAATGGGCGAAAAAGACGCCAGCTGAGCGTGCAGGGCTACTATACAAAGTCGTTGAAGTGCTTGATCAGCGCCAAGATGAGATCGTTGATTGGCTTATCAAGGAGTCGGGCAGCACCCGTATCAAAGCGATGGTAGAGTTTGGGACTGCGCGTGCTATCACTCTAGAGGCCGCCACGATGCCAAATCGTGTGCATGGTGAGACTCGCCCATCCAAAATTCCTGGTAAAGAAAGCTTCGTCTATCGACAGCCTATCGGCGTTATAGCGGTAATTAGTCCTTGGAACTTTCCGTTTCATTTAACCCAGCGCTCGATTGCACCTGCTATTGCGCTTGGTAACGCAGTTGTGCTCAAACCAGCAAGCGATACACCAGTCACAGGCGGCTTGTTACTTGCCAAGATATTTGAAGAAGCAGGGTTACCTAAAGGTTTGCTCAATGTCGTTGTCGGCGCAGGTAGTGAGATTGGCGATGCTGTGGTCACTCATGATGTACCAAGACTTGTATCATTTACAGGCTCGACGCCTGTAGGCAAGCATATCGGCGAGCTGGCAAGTAGTGGTAAATATCTCAAAAAAGTAGCGCTAGAATTGGGCGGTAATAATCCATTTGTGGTGCTCAAAGACGCCAACCTAGATAACGCGGTAAAAGCGGCGGTCTTTGGTAAATTTTTACATCAAGGGCAGATCTGTATTGCCATCAACCGTATCATCGTTGAAGACGCCATTTATGATGACTTCGTCTCGCGTTTTACTGAGCATGCCAAAACGTTAAAGGTGGGTGATCCTAATAGTGAAGATACAGCTATTGGTCCTATTATTAATAAAGACCAGCTCGAGTCGTTACAGGATAAAATCGCGAAAGCGGTCGATGAAGGCGCTAACCTGATCATCAGTGGCGAGATTGAGGGTCAACTGGTGCCGCCTCATGTGTTTACTGAGGTCACGGCTGATATGGATCTGTTCCGTAATGAAATATTTGGACCACTCGTAGGTATCATACGTGCCAAAGACGAGGACGAGGCACTAGCACTTGCCAACGATACTGAGTACGGCCTATCAAGCGCTGTATTCACCGAAGATATGCAAAAAGGTCTGCGATTTGCTCGTGGTATCAAAGCTGGCATGACTCACATCAACGACATTACGGTAAACGATGAGAGCAATGCGCCCTTTGGCGGTGAGAAAAATTCGGGTCTTGGTCGTTTTAATGGTGAGTGGATACTAGAAGAGTTCACTACGTTGCACTGGATATCAGTTCAGCATGAGCCGCGCGATTATCCGTTTTGAAAGCACTTTTAGGTACTGATTGCTTTATCGTTAAACTTTACTATATTCAAATAAAGAGACCGCTACGATAGCGGTCTTTTTTGCTTTAGGGCTACTTTAAAGTAAAACCTAGCATAACCTCAATATCTTTCATGGTCATTCGGCGTACCAAAGCTTGCTCTTCAACAGAGAGGCGATTGGTGTGCTCTTTTATCATCAAATGGATACTACGGGCAATCTCAGAGGTGGTTGCATAATACATTTGTGGTTCATCGCGGGTTAATTGTTGCAAGAAGCGATTGACTATTTTGCGTTTTTTTACAGGATCACTGTCTTCGTTCATGTCATTCTCCTAGGTATCCATCATCTAATCACTCGCGCTCTTTTTAGTCAATACTTAGGTAAAAAATTGCAACAATTCACACGCCTTATACGGTGTTTTTTGATTTTACTATTATAGTAATTAAAAAGAGATATTTGAATACTAAAGGATAAGTATGACAAACGAGCAGGCAAGGGATGAGTCAGATAATAAAGTCGTATTAATGCTGTTTCATAATGATTTGCGAGTATATGACAATCAAACTTTGTGTACTGCTGCCAGATTAGCTGATAATGGATGTTTACTGCTCGCTTACGCATCGAAACTCGCTGACAGCGTAACGCCAAACTGGGGACAGGCTTATCACTTTGCTAAGAAGGGTTTGGCGCGCCAGCAATTTTTGACGGAGAGTTTGGCAGATTTGGATGCCTCGCTTCAAGATTTAGGCAATAGACTGCTATATCTAAACGAAGAAAGTGTTCATCAAGATTCAAGCACTACGCCATTGTCCGAGCTTATTGAAACGCAGCAAGTGAGCGATATTTGTGTCAGTGACAGCGCAGATTATGCTCAGAACTTAGCTTATAAGGCTCTGCAAGATAGATACCCTCATATCAAATGGCACTGCGAATCAACCGCGACGCTTTTTAAGTCTATGCCAACCAAAGAGCTACCCAAAAGCTTTACTCAATTTCGCAAAAAAGTAGAGTACGAGCATGATTTATTAAGTGCTCATAAGGATCTTGTAATCAGTCAAACGCCTGCTAGATTACCGCCTGTACCTAAAACACTAAGTAGTAGCGATTATGTCTTTGAGCCCAAAACCTTTGATGACTCTGTGCAGTTAGAGCCGAACTTTAAAGGCGGAGAAGGGCAAGCATTAGCGCACTTAAACGTCTACTTTGAGTCAGATGCGCCAAGTGATTATAAGGTTACACGTAATGCTCTTGATACTTGGGGTCATTCAACCAAGTTCTCGCCATGGCTTGCCAATGGGAGTTTGTCGGTCAAGGTTCTATTAAACCGTTTGCGTCAGTATGAGCAAGAAGTGGTCGCTAATGACTCAACCTATTGGATATGGTTTGAGCTGTTATGGCGCGAGTATTTTTATTGGTATGGCGTCATTCATGACAAGGATTTGTTTTTATTTAAAGGTATCACCCAGCAATCGCCGTCTAATCGTCACAATAAACAGCGCTTTGAGCAGTGGCAAAATGGCGAGACCAAGTATCCGATTATCAACGCCTGTATGAAGCAGCTAAATAGCACCGGTTACATGTCCAATCGAGGTCGCCAGCTGGTTGCCAGCGCTTTTATTCACGAGTTGGGACTAGATTGGCGCTATGGTGCGACCTATTTTGAGCAGCAGCTGATCGACTATGACGTCAGCAGTAACTGGGGCAATTGGCAGTACCTAGCTGGTGTTGGCGCTGATCCTAGAGGCTGTCGTCAGTTCAATCTAAAAAAACAAACGCAGCAGCACGATCCAGATGGCGTGTTTATGGATAAATGGTTGTCTTAAATAGTTTTATTCGTGCAAATAACTTACAAGTATCAATTATGAAAAAGCCTAGTCCTTATCTTACTTTTGCAGGTACGATCCCATTTATCGCTTGTGCCATCATGATTACTTTGGGTATCGATGCGGTCATCGCGCTTGGTACGACTGCCGAGATTCTATCCGCTTATGGACTTGTCATCGCCTCTTTTATGGCAGGTGCGCATTGGGGCAATCATGTAAGTCTGCTAGATAATAACCCTTGGGCAGTTCGATTGCCTATATTTAGCAATATTATCGCGCTGCTCTTGTGGCTAGGGTTCTTAACCTTATCGAGTGTTGGATTTATCTGGTTACTGATCAGCGCATTTATCGCTTTATTGGTCATTGACTATGGTTTAAGAGATGCTCAAATTATCACTGCTAATTATCTAAAAGTTAGAAAATACGTGACATTAATAGTAGTGATCTCTTTAGTGCTGTCGGCGCTACAATTATAAGGAGTCATTAAGAGCTAAACCTTGCTAAGGCAAGGAGGATAAATCTCAAATAAGCGACGATACACCGTTGTTTACTTTATAACATTCATTTAAAATGAATCTTTGAAGATAATTCTATAAACTTCATTTTAAGCAGACAGTTATGCAATCTATCAACTTACCTAGCAAGCCACCAAGCTCGCCTCATCCTATTCTGAATTTGAGCTTTCGCATTTTCTTTAGTGCAGCAGCGGTGTTTGCCGTAGTGATGATGATGCTATGGTCATTTGTGTTCACCGGTCATACCGATATCGATGCGCAGGTTCTAAATCCGCTGTATTGGCACGGTCACGAAATGATTTATGGCTATGCTTTAGCAGTGGTTGCGGGGTTTTTGCTGACAGCGGTCAAGACTTGGACAGGGGTGATGATGCCGCATGGCTACCAGCTGCTCAGTATCTTTAGCTGTTGGTTGCTGGCACGTTTGTGCTGGCTTGCCTTTGGCCTGGGTATGACAATGGCGGGCACGAGTATATCGTTGTTATATGTCGGCGCTGTGTTTGATTTATTGTTTATGATTTTGATGGCTTACGCAATTTTTCGAGCCGTACTGCAAGTCAAGCAGTACAAGCAAATGGGTATTTTAGCTAAACTGGCGCTATTAACCTTGGGCAACGCCTTGTGTTATTGGGGTATTATCAGTGCAGACATGAATACGACTAGAGTAGGGGTCTACTTAGGGTTTTACTTAATTATCGGTTTGGTGTTGACCATAGGTCGGCGCGTGGTGCCTTTTTTTATCGAGCGTGGTCTGAGCGTGACCAATGATAAGGGCACTAAAGAAACTGTCGCCTTACGTAATAGCAAAGTGCAAGATATCGCCAGTCTTTTATTCTTTTTAGCCTTTTTTATCGTGGATGTATTTTATCCTAACAAGTACTTGCTGACGGTCACCGCGCTTGGTGTGGCAGTGGTCAATATCGTACGCCTAATCGGTTGGTATCACCGCGGGATTTGGCAAAAGCCATTGCTCTGGTCGTTATATATTGCCTTTACGGGTATGTGTTTGAGTTTTTTGTTGTACGCATTGCAGCCTTGGCTTGGGTACGCGCATAGTATTGCGATGCATGGCCTTGCGATTGCAGGGGTTGGTATGATGACGGTAGCGATGATGACGCGGGTAGCGCTTGGGCATACGGGACGCAATATTCATCAGCCGCCCAAAACTGTGCCTATCATGTATGGTCTGATGGTACTGGTATTTGTGAGCCGAGTACTATTACCGCTTACGGATATGAGTCATTATCTGCTCTGGATTATGATCGCTCAAAGCGCGTGGATTGCCTGCTTTGTGCTATTTTGCATAAGTTATCTACCCATGCTTGCTCGTCCTAGACCTGATGGGTTATTTGGGTAACAAGGTTTGAACAATAAGGTTTGAGCAATGATGTTTGAACAATAAGACTGGTAACATTTAGTAGGATACATGATGCGACTGACCAACTATAGTGATTATGCGCTGCGCTCTTTGATTTATTTAGCAGTCAAGTCTGAGCCTGATGTGCTTACCAACATCAGTGATATCGCCGGCAGCTATGATATTTCTAAAAGCCATTTGACCAAAATTATTCATAAGCTAGGACAGATGGGTTATATAGAAAGCGTGCGCGGTAAAAACGGCGGAATCAAGCTGGCTGCCGCGCCTAAAGACATCAATTTAGGGCTGTTGATTAAACAGATAGAGCCTGATTTTGAGTTAGTCGAGTGCTTTGCTACGCCAGCCAACAGTGATAATAGAGAGCCGCGCACGACAGGTTTGCCAATCACCCTTATCAATGAAGAGGTCGATAAATCTGTAGGCTGCGTGATTACGCCAGTATGCGAGCTCAAAGGGGTGTTTTTTGAAGCATTAACGGCGTTTATTACGGTTCTTGAAAAATATACTTTGGCAGATATTATTATCAATAAAGATAAGCTTGCGACTTTATTGTTTTGAGACTCTTTAAATTTTAATCACTTTATAACCTAGTACTCATAAAAAAGAGAGCTCCCATATTGATAGCTCTCTTTTTTTGGTATTTAACTTATATTAGTTACGCCTTTTCAAGCTTAGGGCGGGCTTTGCTTACTGCCTTTAATAATGCTTTTTCAAAACCGCCCACCTCAAACTTAATCAAGTTTGAATGTGCCGCACAAAAGTTGCTGACATCGCGCCACTCGTGAGCAATATCGGTTGCCCAATCACAGAACTGCTTGCCTGCATCAGGCTCATCTTTGAGTGCTTTTTTGGTAGTTGGATGTAGCATAAGCTCTGGCAGTATCCCCTCCAATAACTTGTGCGGTGGACTCATAAAAGTGTCATCGACATGCAAGCTTTGACTGGCAGGATGATAGGCGAGTAAGGAGCCTGCATGGATCATCTCATTGGCTGAGATATAATCGATACCGCGCGGCATAGAGAACTTGAGCTCAGGGTAACGCTGTGCGACGGCATCGCTCTCGACTAAATCCTCGCTCCAATTGATCTCAGGGACTTGTTTGCTATGGCGGCTACTGCCATAAAATATCGCTTGCGGAAAGTCTTTTGCCATACGCTCGCAGTGTATGGTATGGAACGGATGCAAGTTTAAAACAGCCTCGACATCTGCGCCTTTGTTAGTCAGCGCCATGACTTGCTCGCGTACCTCTTCGGTTAAGGTATAACTGTCCAAAAAGATAAAGCGTCCTGACTCAAGCTTAATGAGTGAGCACTGAGTACCAATGTTCAGCACGCCGCCAATCCGAAAGCTGCCTCTAATGTTCCAAAATCCTGCGCCTAAATCGATTATTTTATCTGACATACGGTTTGCTCCTTTATATATGAATTTTAAAAATCATTACCAAAAATTGTTTGGAGAGTATGACTGACTCTAAATGACAAGTCTGTTATAGAAAAGATATGAGTTTGTAGAGAAGTCACGCCCTAGTGATTAAAAAGACCATCGATAATGATAGTCTTTTTGATTATTAAGTATAAAGCTTAGCTATTAGCCCTCAAGCTCTGGTCGAGCTCTCTCTAAGGTCGCTAGGAGTGCCGACTCAAATTGACCGTCTTCAAAAACGACTAAACCTGAGTGCGCGCCGCAAAAGTTACGCACCTCGCGCCAGTCGCGAGCGAGCTGCGCTACCCAATCGCCATACTGTTTGCCTGCGTCAGGCTCCTCTTTGAGCGCTTTGATAGTCGTTGGATGAAAGTCTAAGTCAGCTTGTACCTCATTAAAACGCTTTGACGGCGGGATCTCAAAAGTATCATCCACATGTATCGTTTGACTAGCAGGGTGAAAGACAAGTAACGAGCTGGCATGAACGCTATCATCAGGAGCAATGTAGTGAATGCCCTTGGGTACAGAAAATTTTAGCTCAGGATAGCGTTTGGCCACCGCATCACTTTCAACCAAGTCCTCTGACCAGTCGACTTTGGGCGCTTGTTCAGGATGGCGGCTACTGCCATAAAACGTTGCCTGCGGAAAATCTTTTGCCATCTGCTCACAGTGCACAGTATGAAAGGGATGCACGTTTAATACGGCTTCAACGTCTGCGCCATCGTTAGTGAGCGCCATGACTTGCTCGCGTACCTCACCAGTTAAGGTATAGCTGTCTAAAAAAATAAACTTCCCTGATGCTAGCTGTATTAACGAGGTCTGATTGCCTATGTCGATGATGCCGCTTCTGACAAACGAGCCGCGAATGCTCCAAAATCCTGCGCCTAAGTCGTGTATTTGATCTTTCATAAATAGTGCTCCTTAAATTGTGTGTGGGTATTGCTACTTACAAATTGTATTTGTTTACTAGCGCTACAAAATTACAAGCACTGTGCATAATCATAAGCTGAGATGCGAGGGCTTAGACTGTAGTCCTTATTGCCGCATAAAAACTGATTAAAACGCTTATCATTGTTTAGATAGCGCTGCATCCAAGCGATACTAGGTGTGCTCAGTAGTTTCTCGTTAAAGCGGTAGCTGGGACAAAAATGACTGGCGTTATTGACCTCGATTTTCATCTTAGGCCCCGCCGCATGGTTATAAAAAATATTAGTATATTTCTCATTACGGGCGATACGGTCATTTTGACAAGCGATAATTAGGGTAGGCGTCTTTATTGTGCCGTAGTCCTTATCATAATAAGGCGCTGCAGGAATAATAGCGCGAATGGCATCACGCTCGCCTGCTAGTTTTAGCGTCCCGCCGCCGCCCATTGACCAGCCGATAGCACCTAAGCGATTAGGGTCTATTATCGATCCTACTGTACTATCAGCAATAACATGATCAAGCGCGGCGCTTAACTGATCAGCTCGGCTGTCGGGTTTGTCGTAGATAGAATGCGTATTGATAGTAATAACAACAAAGCCCCAAGACGCCAGACGCGGTCCCCACCATTTAATAGAGGACTCATAAGACACGTAACCGGGTACAACGGCAATCGCCGCCAAAGGCCCGCAACCATTGGCATCAATCGGATAGTGAATCGTACCGCCGCCAAAACCTTGTGCACGCTTGCGCGGTACACGTTTGGTCATCACCGTAAAAGGGCCGTTGCCTCGAGTCTGCGTCATGTTATCCGCGCTGATCTCACTATCAGCAATACAAGCAGCTGATCCTGCAATCGATGACTTAAGCTTAGCGTCCATTGGACTAGGCTCAACATCCATTAGATTGAGCTCAGCGTCCATTGGACTTTGAGTATAAGCGGTCATAGTGCAAACAAAAGCCGCTACTAAAATGGTGGCTTTAAGCTTGAGCGAGTATGTAATCATTTGAGCGTTCTTAGTAAGGGCTGCACGGTTTTGGGCGCACATATCATTTTATTAAGCAAAATAATAACAGACATACTTTTGTAGTGCTGAGATGCTTACGTCTTTAATACGTGAGCTCACACGAGCAAAGCTTGCACTATGCTACTATGGCGCGCTTATAGCATTGGCTGTAAAAGTCTCGCTACGGCTCTATATTCTCACCCTATTCCTTGTTGGCGATTCAACTAGCAAGTCCTTTATTATCGATAACAATTTGAGTGCTCGCGTGAATCAAACTCGTCATGATATCCAGCTGCAAGATAATTCTAAGCGCATTGAGTCACCATTAAATCCGCAATCAGACTCGCCGTCACTGATTCTAAAGCTGACGATTGGGCTTATCGGAGTCTTTGCATTTTTGCAAGTGTATTCCATCCAAGCCATCTTGCCGGTTCTTATGATTGAGTTTGGTGCAAGTGAGGTACAGCTTGGCATGGTGGTTGGCGCTACCGTTTTGGCGATCGCGATCATGTCGCCTTTTTTGGGTATGCTCTCTGATGCGATTGGGCGCAAATCACTTATCGTTGGGGCTCTGTTATTTTTAGCGATACCAACAGCATTAATCGCGCAAAGCCCTAGTATTGAATGGATGGGCGCATGGCGATTTATGCAAGGATTGTCTGTACCTGGCATCACCGTGGTGATTATCGCCTACATCGGTGAAGAGTTTGAGAGCCGCGCTATGGCGGAGCTGATGTCTTTTTACGTCTCAGGCTCAGTGCTTGGCGGCTTTATGGGCCGATTTGTATTGGGGCATTTAGATGAGATGATCGGCTGGCGCGCCGCCTATTATTCGATGGCACTCGTGACCCTGACTGGTGCGCTATGGGTAGGCAAAATGCTACCTGCCTCGCGTCAGTTCGTCGCTAACCCAAAGTTTCGCTCCGCTATGCAAACGTTAGCAGCGCATATGACAGACCGTTACGTAGTCACCGCTTGTATGCTTGGCGCTTGCGTACTCTTCTCTTTGGTTGGCTGTTTTACCTTTATCAACCTATACTTGGCAGATTATCCCTATGCGCTCAGTAGTAGTGAGCTTGCCAATATATTCACGGTGTATCTGATAGGCGTCATCGTCACACCTATATCTACTACTTTGTTACGACGCTTTGGCGCGGCGCGAACGGTGCGAGTAGCGGTTGTCGCTTCTATGATAGGAGTGCTATTGACATTATTATCACCGCTTTGGGGCATTATCGTTGGCTTAGCAATCATGTCAACAGGGGTATTTATAACTCAGTCAGCGACGATAAGCTACATTGCGGTCAATGTAAAACAAGGTCGCTCACTAGCATCAGGGCTATATTATATGAGCTACTATGCTGGCGGGACATTGGGCGCATGGCTGTGCGGCTTGGCATATGCTAGTGGTCGATGGTCGAGTACTGTCTGGCTGTTGTTATTTGTGCAACTACTTGGGTTACTTGTCGCTATATTTGGTATGGTCAAAACCAAAGCGCCTGTGCGTAGCGCTTCACATAACTAAAAACATGTTTACGCAAGCTGCCTTTACATCAACTAAGTTTTTTCATAGCATGATATTAAACCTGATTTTTGTAATAACTGACTTTTATAATAACTAGTCTCTAGTTTGAACCATTTAATCCACCTATCACTTTTGTATTAAAACAACAAGGATGTCTCATCTATGTCAAATCATTATAATAGCGCCCCTTTAGCCTACGACTATCCACTTATCATCAAACAGCTGTTAAACCGCGCCAAGACCGTCTCACAAGACCAAGAGATTATCTACGCTGACAAGGCGCGTATGACTTATGCCGATCTGTTTGCGCGTATCAATCGCCTAGCAAATGTGCTTGCTGATCTCAACCTTAAGGCAGGCGATGTTATCGCAGTTATGGACTGGGACACGCATCGCTATCTTGAGTCTTATTTTGCGATACCGATGTCTGAGTATGTTCTACAAACGGTCAACGTACGCCTGTCTCCTGAAAAAGTGCTGTACACCATCAACCATGCCAAACCCAAAGTGCTCATGGTGAATTCTGAATTTGCAGCGCTAGTCAAAGACTATCAGTTCGAAAACTCAAGTATCGAGCATATCATCTGGCTCGATGACAACGGCATGACCGTCGAGGGCGTATTTGGTGACAATCAAAGCCGCGTCGCAGGCGAGTACGAGTCACTGCTTGAGACGGCAAGCCAAGAGTTTGACTTTCCAGATTTCGATGAAAACACTATTGCTACCACCTTTTATACCTCAGGCACGACAGGTGACCCTAAAGGCGTATTTTTTAGTCATCGTCAGCTGGTGTTACACAGCATGGCAGAGGCGGCAACGCTCGG
>NZ_JBQQFC010000020.1:0-21423 GCF_052258445.1 Psychrobacter sp. T6-1 | reverse complement strand
CTCGACATCATTGTGGCTGACCGCATCCTCAAGGCAGATGATAATACTGTTAATCGTCGGTAACTTATCGCGCTTAATCACTTGCCAAATATCCTCACGAGTGGCTGGCATATATAGGCTAGCACCCAACTGATAAGGATGGTAAGTGATCGGCTTAATCATATCGTGACGCTCAGTGATCAGATGCGTATAGGACTGAGTATGGCTATAAATATTTGATTCGTTGTTTGACGTATCTGACATAGTAGGCATCATAAATAAGTGAGTATAAAATTTTAATAGACAGGATTTATCAAGGACTAGGTCGTTAAATGCTAATCTTTTTAGCTACGCTGCTTGATCAAAGTAATGGCTTGATAAGGCAATATTTTATCACCTAAAACGTTAATAGTGATATCGCGATCGTCGCATAAATGCCTTAATAAGACCGTATCCCGATGATCGGTGCTCGCCAGCAAAATGCGCTCAGGATCACGGCGTAATATCGCTCGTGTCGCTTCGGCAATGGTCGGTTTGATACGATTGCGATTAGTAATATGATAATCCGCCGCTATTTTATCTATAAGCCGAGCAGTCTGGTAGCGTGGCTGCTTAAAAGTTGGCAAACGTTGCAAGGGCTTCGTCAATGCGCGGCGCGCGGCATCACTATGATCGACGAAGGCTAAGCTATGATCTACCTCTACTAAGTTATCATAAAATACACTGCGATGTAGTCCCGATTGTGGCTCGGTATACAGGCTACGCGATATCAGTCCTGACACCGTACTATTTAGCAGACCTGATGGAATGAGCCAGTCCTCCTCGCTCGCCGCAAGCCAAGCGACACCTGCTGGGTCAGCAAGTGTCAGCAGGGGAATAACGTCTTTTCCTTGATGAAAAATAGTAGCAAAATGAGGATGACTGCTATCGTTAAATGGCTGAAGGCTACGTGCCAACTCCTGATAAATCGCGCCTTTGCCTGTCCAGCCATCGACAAATACGATAGGACTGTTTGGATGAGCATCTAATATCATCTGCATAGCGATAGGATCCAGGCCGCGATCACGAATGATGCTAATGCCATAATGCACACTGGGCAAGTTATAGTCGCTATCGCTATCGTCTGATAGGGCACGCTGCAATAACACGCCAATCGGCAAACCTGCCCGCACTAAGCTGATCAGTACCAGCGGATGCTCATTATCGACTGTCTGCACAAAGATATCGTGCAATGTATAAGCCAAATTAGCAATATCTGTCGCCGTTCTATCTGTACCTTGCGCTAATGCCTGCTGGTATAATTGCTCGTGCATCGCCGTTGGTGCTTGCTCTAGAGTCAACATGTCCGAATAATGACGCTGCCCGCTTTGAATCAGCGCCTCTTTTTGTTGAGTAGGCACATCGGCAACCGCATCTTTATCGACGATGTCGAGCAGTACGGTGACGTCAGAAGATAGGTAGCTGCCTGAGCCGTATTTATCTAATCTTTGTATATTATGATGGGTCATAAAGATGTTTTACTTGTATAAGCGATTGTTATTAATATTCTAAAATCAAACTTACTTGCGACTAGTATGGTCATGCATTTGACCATGATTGGGCATGCCGTACCAGTCAAGCAATTGTAGAAAGGGTAAATCTGCTAAGCTATCACCAAAACCAAAACTTGGACGTTTGACATCTAAATGCTGGTCTAATAAAAACTGCACCGCGTGACGCTTATGCACCGCATGTGGCAGTATCGCAAGATTATTAGCGTTCACATGGACATAAAAGTGTCGCTCAAAACCACGTATGAGTGTAGGCAATTTTTTAGCCAATTCTTTTAGCGCTTGATGGTCTTTTTTTGCGTGCTTTATCGCTAGATAGATGGTTAATTCTTTGTTACTAGAACCAGTACTAAAGCTGTCGATATGCGGCGTAAATACCAGATGACTGTTCTCATTTTTGCTATGAGTTGCAAATAGCTGGCTGAGTTGGTGAAGCTTGTCTTGCAAAGGACTTAGCT
Organism: Psychrobacter sp. T6-1; assembly: GCF_052258445.1. Lineage (NCBI taxonomy): Bacteria > Pseudomonadati > Pseudomonadota > Gammaproteobacteria > Moraxellales > Moraxellaceae > Psychrobacter > Psychrobacter sp. T6-1. Next base: position 19,436 of record NZ_JBQQFC010000020.1, on the reverse strand, counting down.
GCTGATACATATGCTGCTGCCACGCGCTCAAAAGCTTACCATCATTGGTCAAAACAATCGCGCCATGAGTCAGCACTTGCCAGCTGTCAAAAGGCAGTTTAACGCGTTTAATCTCGTCTCGATCGCGTGCAGTGACGACTATCAATTCAGTGCTCGCAAGGAGCCAATTAAAAAAGCTCGCTTGACGCTGGCTCATAAAACTTAACGGCTCGCCTTGTTTATTTACCGTGGCGCAGACTAAGCTCTCAGATTTAGCCGTTGGCAAGTCCCAAGCGTCGATCTTACGCTGCGTTTGAAATAGCGTATCGTCTAAATCCATGAGCGCGTAGGGTTTGATGATTTCGGGGTTGGTCTGGAAGAAAGGGGTGGTCATAAAAGTGTCCGTTAATGAAGTATAAAGTTAAAAAAGCTGGTCGCGTAACCCACCTTTTCGTAAGTTTAAACGGTGGGTTACGCTTCGCTAACCACACCCTAGGCTAAATCTAGACTTCCATCATCACAACCTACCACCAAAACATTATCTAAACCTTGCCACATATCATCCACACTATCAGCAGCCGTTTCCACGCACAATACAATCAAATCCCAATCGCTAGGCTCGACATTATAAGCAAAATTAGTCATGCCCAATCCATAATTGTCATGAAAACTGATCATGGTAGTAATCGCACCACCGAGTGCGATAGGCGAGCGCGTTAAGGCGCTAAACTTCACTTTATTCTGTGAGTCAGTATTTTGCTCAAGCCATTCTGCCAATAAAAACGGCAACCACACAAACTCATTACTACCGAGTACTAAAATCCGCGCAGGCAACTGTGCTTTATCAAACGTCGCTCGTCCACTAAAACGGGTAAATGAGGACTGAAACCCTGCAAGATAATCAGCAAAGCCATCGGTACTATCGAGTGTCGGAAAGCGTCCCCAATTGCCAGTATTACCCAACGGCTGCGAGCCTGCTTCTGTGGTATCTACCGAAGGCATAACGATAGGTTCAGGATTGGGTGCATCCGTCCATTGCCACGCCCCAGACAATAGATGATGACGCTGAAAGTCGATATCAGGCAAACGAGTAGAGATGTAGTCATCAGCATCAGGTGCCTCTTGATTGAGTGACCAATCCACCAAAGTCGTTAGATGCACTTGTTCTAACTGGCTTAGACCAGAGTGACGTAGAGCGGTCACCACGTTAACGCAAGTATTACCCGTTGAGGCTTCGTCATCGACCATAATCAAGGTCTTGCTGGCGAGTAGCTGCTCTTGAGTGATTCTATCAGAGCTTTGATAAATGAGATGCTGGCTGGCGTGACTATGATCTTCGCTAAACGTCGTCAGCAAAGTCTCCTTATTATCATCGCTATGCTGGGCATGACGCGTAGAGTTTAGTAGTAGCGCGTTAGGGTAGCGCGTTTGTAGCGCTTGATGAACGCCTGCCGACAGTCCCACGGCAGTCTCCGCCATACCTATGACCAAAATGGGTTCAGGCAGATCGTTAGGCACTAAACTTGCCAAATGCGTAAAAGCAGTGCGCATGGTACTAGGCGCGACAGGAATATGCCGACCTAAGACTTTTGAGACAAACAAAAAAGCACGTTTGGGATTGATACGCTGCGCAAACCCAAGTAAGTCTTCTAATTGACAAGGGGTATTATTATCTAGTGCGCTATTGGTTTGATAAGTTAAATTCAAGGTACCGCGAGGTAGGGTGATGCTCGTACTGTGTTGCTGATTTGGCATTCATATTCCTTGGTGTTTCTAATTTTCGATATTTAGTAACGTTATAATTTTATATAAGTGTAAAGGGATTTTAACCCTGACAACCCACCAGCCATAGCGCACTGCGGCTTTGTTTGCTTAGTTGTGGTGTGCTCAACGTTGAGGTTGATACAGAGTGTGAGTTATTCAAACTAATACCAGCGCTGGCAAGCAGGGCAGATAATAACTGAAATTTCACTGCATAGTTCATATTTTGTGCCTGTTAATGAACGAGGCTGGCTGTCACCATACCGATGACCTCGCCTGTTGGCAATAATAAGGGACTACCACTAGAGCCAGGTTGGATAGGCGCGGTAAATTGCATATAGCGGATATCATCGCCAAACCCTGTCAACCCCGAGATACAACCTTGGGTCACTTGCAACTGACTACTGACGCCTGATAGCGGAAAGCCTAAGGTGGTAATGGTCTCGCCTAATATATCTGAGCACTGCTGGGCAAGTGGTAGATGGCTCGGTAGTGGCTCGCAAACTTTAATGATAGCTGAATCACTACCGATGTCGCTCATCACCACTTGCGCCTCGCGGTCAGGCTGCCCTTGCTGACGGATACCTATCATCGCTGCCGACTCAATGACATGATAGCAGGTCAGTAGATGATAGGAATCAATCGCGAACGCTGTACCCGTCCACGTCTCGCCAGGGGTGACATGACGCGGTGGGCGCGATTCATTATTGCGCTGGTCTCGTTGCTGCTGCTGCGCGGATTGAATGAGCGCATGAGTATCTGGCAGGCGAGTATCTAAGCTCACCTGCACGCGCTGCTCTAGGCTCGCTAGCCCTTGGGTTGAGCTCTCACCCAGCGCCCTGCACTTAAACTGACCATTACGCTGATAAATCTCTAATATTATAGCGGCTTTGACATGACGCTCATTGGCTACAAATTCATAATGAATAGCACTATCATTCAAAGTCAGACTGATAGTGTCTAATTCAACCGCTGGTAAATCTAAACTCGGCTCGTAGTAAGTATAAGCAATGAGTTGCAAGTAGCTCACGTTTTGCGTCTCAAACAATTTTGGCAAATCAAGTTGCCATGCGCTTGGGTTGTTAGCATCATCTAGCTGCACCCAGTCTTTGGGCGCGTGTAGATAGGCGGGACTACAAGCAGCTTTTCGTCTGTCATCTAAAGGCAACCAAAGCAGACCGAGCTGCTGACCAAATGTAAGCGAATTATTGGCTGTAAAAGCGACTAAGCAGTTGGGTTGCTCAATAACCGTATTTGCGCCTAACACTAGCGTCGTCTGTGCGCTCATCGCTTACCCTCTGCTTGAGTTTTTGTCATGGGCTTAGTCCCTAAATTTACCCTTATAAATATACAGTTATGTTGTGCATAAGCGTATCTATTCTAACGGTTTTTGCAGAGAATTGGAGGGCAAAGATATTTTGATGAACTTAATCAATTACCGTGAACATAAGTCTGATAGATAATTAAAAAACAATGTACTAGAATATGCCGCTGAACGAAACTGGATTTAAAAGTAGAGCTATATTACTGCAAATTGGTGAGCATTACTCTTTACTCATATTTCCTAGGTCCTAGCACTCATTCTTGGGTCAGCCGTGCTATCTGAGCACTTTTTTATAGTAGTCAGTGATATGGAAAATAACTTTGAGGTGGATTCAGTATCTCGCCGCACGCAGTACTTTCGAGTGATCTTGATGGGTGTCAGCGCTTTTGTGATTAATACTACAGAATTTGTCCCTGTAGCACTGCTCAGCGATATCGCCAAAGACTTTTCGATTACAGCCGCTGAGACTGGCTGGATGTTGACGCTGTACGCTTGGGTCGTCGCTCTTATGTCATTGCCTCTGATGCTATTGACCAGTAGGTTTGAGCGTAAGCGCTTGCTACTGGCTATATTTGTAGTCTTTATTGCCAGTCATGCTTTATCTGTATTTGCATGGAGTTTTCAGGTTCTCTTGGTGAGCCGAGTAGGGATTGCCTTTTCGCACGCGATATTTTGGTCCATCACTGCAGCGATAACGCTGCGAGTAGCGCCTGAGGGCAAGCGAGCATTAGCGCTTAGTATATTGGCTACAGGGACGTCTTTAGCGCTGGTATTAGGCGTGCCTATAGGGCGTATATTAGGTCAATGGTTTGGCTGGCGTACCACCTTTGCAGGTATCGGAATCATCGCTTTTATCGTGTTTGTGCTACAAGCAAAGCTGCTGCCCACATTGCCCAGTATGTTTAACGGCTCCTTTAGAAAAATTCCAGAACTGCTTAATAATCCTTTGTTGGTCAGCCTTTATTTATTCTGCTTTATCATCTTTACCGCAGATTATGCCGCTTATACTTATATCGAACCTTTTTTAAATCGGGTCGGCGCGATGAGTGAGAACTTAGTGACGCTTATTTTATTATTATTTGGCGGCGCAGGACTCATCGGCAGTTATATATTTAGTCGCTGGAGTGACAGATCGAGCACGACCATGATGCTAGCATCCACGGTGCTCATAATAGGCGCAATGCTACTCATGTCATGGACGGCAACGTCGATATGGTTATTTGGCATAGTCACCATAGTTTGGGGTACCGCCATGATACTGCTGATGTTGACCATCCAATCCAAAGTGATAGAAATCGATATTAACGCTCAAGACATGGTGATGGCGATGTTCTCTGGCATCATCAACTTAGGGATAGGTACGGGTGCATTGCTAGGCGGTTACGCAGTCACCTATATCTCACTCTCAAGCGTGGGTTACGTCGGCGCTGCTATTGCTGTGTTAGCGCTGCTACTCGTTATCGTTATGATCAAGCGGTTTCCTGAATTACGTGCCAACAACCATTAAATCATTACCTATGATAAAGGCGCATCTTATTATAGGTAATGACCCAGAATAAAAACGACCTTACTATAGTGCTTGCTCTTCTATCTTCACACTGGTCATAATCGAGCGTACCTGACAAGGTGTGATTTCTTTGACGATATCCTCAAGTTTGGGCTTGTCCGTGAGTCCAAGCCAATAACCAAATCCCACTTGCGTCAGATCGACGCCGCTATGAGCCGTATAACCGATACCACCTGAGGGTCGCGAGTTGATCTCAAGGACGCGGTGCAGGCCTTCATCATCAGCTTTGGTCTGTACGCTGACGATACCGTCGCAGCCAAAGGCTTTAATCAGCGGAACGACAACCTCCATAACCGGCTTCTCATAACCAATGTGCTGAACTTTTCCCGTCTTATGGCGGGTGATGGCGGCCAAGACTTCGCCATACTCACAAACCACGTCGATAGAGTACTCTTGTCCTGGTAAAAAAGGCATAAGCAGCATAGGAATAGGGCGCTCTTTTACCATTTGACTATTGGTATAAGCACTTATAAATTGCTGTGTATTTATTTTTTTGGCTTCGGTAAAGTACAAGTGCTCAAAGCTATCGTAGGTCTCATCTGACGCTTTGCTAGAGTCAAGCCGCCAAAATCCTTGGGCAAAGATACCTGTGACTGGCTTTACGCATAGCGGCTGATGACTATGCTGGGCCAGCAGGGCTTTTAGCTCAGCGGTAGTATCAAACCGCCAAGCGTCTGCTACGGGGATATTATGAGCATGACATTGCTGCATAAAGGCAAACTTATCATCGATAGACTCTAAGGCGTCAACGCTCGTTGCGCCCGTCAATAGACGAATACCAGCAGCGCTAAAGGTATCACGGTGCGCTTCATAATCGATACCATTGCGACCCGTGAGGAGCACCTTTACCTTTTGTTGTTGAGCTTGCTCTAATACAAACTGCCAACGCGGCATAGTAGGCTCAGCTTCAACAGGGTTATCTGTCAATGACTCATCATCGCTGATACTTAAATGGGGCTCTCGATAAATACTATCTGCACATTCAAATATCTCAGGTCTATTATGACGATGTGAAGCGATTACATGAAATGGTGTGTTAGATGTTGCTTTGAGAGCTTGCAAGCTTGCGAGCATATCGCGCTGGCTTGACTGTCCTTCTGCAAGCCAAACACTGGCTATATCTGTAGTAGTACGAGTGTCGCTGGGCATAATTAATCCAATGAATCGGTGATGAATATCAGCATTATTATATACACTGTCATAAGCTATAAATACCATAATCGAGCATTAAAAAGCTGATGGCATCCATGCTACTATAGGGCAATCAGACTACACTATTATAGACAATCAAGGATTATTCATGAGCCAAACCCAAGTCCAACAACTGGTTGCTGGTGCCAATGCGCCACTGCCAACTGATAATATTAGCATCCGTATTTTGAGTCAAAACGCGATTGATTGCGCCGCTTACCGCTTAACGAGCGAGGGCAAGGTGCGCGGCGATGGCGATATGATATTTTATGGGCAGACCCGCAGCGATGATGGTAGCGTGAGCTTTCGCGGTCACGACAGCGATGGATTCTTTGATATTAATCTGCCAGCGCAGCCTGCAACTATAGATAAGATTGCTCTGGCGTTCTCAAGTGCGCAGACGTTGGCACAGATCGGCGATGTCGACATCCAAGTATTGCAAGGCAGTCAAGTGCTATTAACGAGTCAGTTGAGCGCGAGCGGTCGCAATGAAAAAGCGATTATCTTAGCAGAATGTTATCGTCGTCAAGGCAGCTGGAAGTTTCGCTTTATCGCTCAAGGATTTGAGGGCGGCCTAAAACCTTTGTCCGAGCATTTCGGCGTTGAAATCAGCGATGATGCACCTGTGCAAGCACAAAGCCAGAACCAGTCTATCAATACCCAAAAGCCTATCAATACCCAAAAGCCTATCAATACCCAAAAGGCAGGTAGCACTCAAACCAGTACACCGCCGCCGATTCCCGCTAGTCCTTCAATTAACCTTAGCAAAATCACCTTAACCAAGAATCAATCCAGTATTAATCTAAAAAAACGCGACGATTTTGGCAAAATATCAGTCAACTTAAATTGGAATCAGCGCCCAGACACCGCTAAGCAAGCGCCCAAAAAAGGGCTGCTGGGTGATCTGTTTAAGCAGCATAAATCAGGTGGTATTGATCTTGACGTTGGCGCAATGATTCATCTCAAAAACGGTGAGAAAACGTTAATCCAAGCCTTGGGCAATCGTTTTGGTAGTTTGCAGTCTGCGCCTTATGTCCTATTGCGTGCTGATGATAGAACCGGACAAGTGAGCGGCGGCGAGTGGCTCGATATCAATGGTCAGCAGTGGGCGCAAATCGAAGAGGTATTTATCTTTGCCTTCATTTATGAGGGCGCGCCAAACTGGGCACAAACAGACGGGGTCGTAACCATTCATGTGCCTGATCAGCCGCCAATCGAGACCAGATTAACTGAAGGCTCAAATAACTCGCCAATGTGCGCCATTGCTCGCTTGGTCAATCAGCAGGGCAGTATCAATGTTGAGCGTATCAACCAATACTTTAAAGGTCATCAAGAGATGGACAAGGCTTTTAATTGGGGCTTTAGCTGGAAGCGGGGGAGTAAGTAAGCGCTTTAGCATAAGTAAAGCAATAGCATGATAAACCAGTCCACATTAACAAAAACCGCCTAACGATTAACGCTGGGCGGTTTTTTGACTCTAATAAATCTTTAAATAAATAGTACTAAGCATGCGGCGTGATAGCTGGCATCAAGTCATGAAAAGTGCGACCAGAGGCCGTCTCGCCAATGGCGTGCATTTTCCACTCATTATTATGACGATAAACCTTTGCCATAATCATCGCCGTATGTGTCCCTTGTGATGATAAGTTGTAGCGTGCGACCTCAGTATTGTTATTGGCGTTTACGATACGGCAAAAGGCATTCTCTACCGTCTCGAACGTTTGACCGGTAAAGCTATTGACAGTAAATACGAGAGAGACCACATTAGCTGGCACACGTGCAAGATCAACATTGATGACTTCATCATCGCCGTCGCCATCGCCTGTGCGGTTATCGCCCGTGTGCACGATACTGCCGTCTTTTGACTGTAATTGGCTAAACCAGATGGCATCGACCGCTTGCTTATTACTATCGAACATAATGCATGACGCATCCAAATCGATAGAGTCGCCGCCACTACCGCCGCCAAACAACTTACCTAAGAAGCCGCCTTTTTTATCCTGAGGACCTTGAAATACATCCCAGCCAAGACCTAGCTTGACTTTGGTAAGCTCGCCGCCTGCTTCTTTACTTAGAGAGATCTTTTGACCTTTTTGTAGACTAACTGCCATGTCGTTATCCTTATAATAGGTGTGCGTGGAATAAATCGCGAATAAGCAAAGATTTATTTGAATATAAAAAATAGGTTATAAAATATTATCTAAAAATCCACCGCCGCCGCCGCGTCCACCTGAGCTACTACCCAAGATGCTTTGTAGCCAGCCTTGATAGCTGTCGCGATTACGCGAGCATATGATGACTTTTCCTGAGCCTGAAAAGTTAAGTACCATGCCCTCGCCACTAGTGACTGAATTGATAATATTGCTCATGATGCCTTTTTTCTTGCTCGTTGAGACCGAGAGTTTGTACTCAAGGTTTGAGTCCCAGCAGACCACATGACCATTATCAATAATCACGTCTTTGTCAGGTGTGACCTCAATTTCAAACAAGGAGCCAAAACCTGAAACGACAACTTGGCCTTTGCCTTGCGTTTGCATGACCATAAAGCCGCCGGTATCTCCAAACACGGCGCCGCCAAGGTTACGTTGAATATTGGCTCTAATATCGACACCTGTTTGTGCAGCGACAAAAGCGCCATCACTTAACGTATATTGCTGCGCGCCGACATCGATAATTTGCATGTCACCGTCAAGGGTAGGGGCTAGCAAACAATCGCCTTCCCCGCCTGTGGCCTCAATCTGCTGTTGAAACAGGGATTCGTCATTGGCAAAGCGGCGCATAAGCGACTGCATAAGGCCGCCTTGCAATTTACCTTTGAGCTCAAGGTTGGACTCCATCATCACCATAGCATTGGCTTCGCAATAAATTGAATCACCCTTTTTTAGATTACAATGCAAAAAGGGTTCAATAGTACCAATTAAGCTAAATGTCGCCGCCATGAGTTGCCAATCCTTATGCTGATAATTTTGATGTGTGCCTTAAAGCTAAAGTATAAATATTAAACCCTAAATAATTTTAAAGCTACCAAACACGTAAAGAGACGTCCTTGATAGCTTATAAAATAGTTATTCTAAAGAATTAGAATATCAGAGAGCCGCGACTAAACATTAACGCCATAAGAAGACGCTAATGGTCCAAGACCACCGCTAAAGCCTTGACCAACGGCGCGGAATTTCCAATCGCCGCTGTGACGATAGAGCTCACCAAAGATCATCGCCGTCTCAGTGCTACCATCTTCTGATAAGTCATAACGGGCAATCTCGCTATTACCATTGTCATTAACGATACGAATATACGCTTCGCCGACTTGACCAAAGTTCTGATTACGGCTTTGACCTTCATAAATAATAGCACATAGTGCAACTTTGCTCACATCAGCAGGAATGCTGGCTAGATTGACTTTGATTTGCTCATCATCACCGTCGCCTTCACCTGTACGGTTGTCACCTGTGTGCTCAACCGCGCCATTATCTGACTTTAAGTTATTAAAAAAGATAAAGTCCTGATCATTACGTACTTTGCCCGACTCGCCAACCAAAAATCCGATAGCATCTAAGTCAAACTCTTGACCGTCGGTGGCACGTGGATCCCAGCCCAAACCAACAGTAATGTTCGTGAGGCCCGGTGCTTCTTTTGATAAGTTTACGTTGCCGCCTTTTGATAAGCTAATAGCCATAAAATTGTCCTTTGGTTTTATAATTAAAGTGAGATAGAACACACGACGCTAGATAATTTTGAACTCTCGTATTTATCCTTCAATCTAATTGCTTACATTTAGATCATATAAGAACGTCAAAACTGCGTGTGGTTACGTTTTACTATACTAATCCCATAGCGAGTAAGCAAGGCGAATTTTGTCTATACGCTATATGTTTACTAAGACACACTACACTTGTAACTTAACGATACTTCTGCACATTAAAAATACTGCTATTTGACTTTTGCCCTAAGTTTAGAGTAAAAAAATAGGTTATATCAACGGTGTCGATATAACCTATTATTAATACTTTGCTAATCCAGCTGCCGAATCTTTGGATCAGCATCGTCAGCAGGGTTTAGCAGAGCCTCCATCTTACGATGCTTAAGCGAGGCTAGCAGCGCCCAACCAATAAAGGCAATACCGATAAGACCAGTGATCAGCTCTGGCACATGGAACTTGACGGACAGTAGCATGATAACAGCGAGCGCACCGATAGCATAGTGAGCGCCGTGCTCAAGATAGATAAACTCATCAAGCGTGCCTTTATCGACCAAAAAGATCGTCATTGAACGTACAAACATCGCACCAATGGCCAGACCTAACATAATGACGATAACGTCGTTGGTAATTGCAAAGGCGCCAATCACACCGTCAAAACTAAATGAGGCATCGAGCACTTCTAGATATAAGAAACCGATAATACCGCCGCGCATGATAGCGCTAGTCGCTTGACCGGTACTATTGCCTTGCTCATCTAGCTCCTCTTCAAGATCACCTTCTAGCATTCCAGAGATAACTTGAACGCCCAAATAGACCAAAATACCCCAAACTCCTGCGATCAATACTGCAGCCGCTTGCGTCTCTGCTGCAAAGGATACGGCAATCATTAACACAATTAGCGCCACAAAGACACTCATCGCATCGACTTTACCTAGCTTTGCAAGGCGGCTCTCAAGCCACTCAAACCAATGAATGTCCTTGTCATCGAAGACAAAGTTTAAAAATACCAGAAGCAAGAAGATACCACCAAAGGCTGAAATCTCAGCATGATGCGCCATCAAGCGAGCTGAGTACTCTTCAGGATTGTTCAATGCCAAATCAATAACTTGCATCATACCCAAGTCAGCAGTCACTGCGACGATAACGATAGGGAAGACCAGACGCATACCAAAGACGGCGATCAAAATACCGATGGTCAAGAAGATCATCTTCCAAAACTCATCCCAGCCTTTGAGCACTGAGGCGTTAACGACCGCGTTATCAAAAGATAACGAGATCTCCATCACCGCCAAAATAGCAGTAATCGATAGCGTAGCGATTAGCCCGCCGATACCACCATGTGAATATCCCCACCAAGCGGCTACTGCCAAGGCAATAGCGGTGAAGATAAAATCTAAATAAAAATGTCTCATGACACATCCTGTCTGATTGTACAGTGCAATATAAAAATCAAGTGGCTAAGTACGTGCCTTTTAAAGACACACACTATAAAAAGGTAGCTGTTATAAGCCACCTCAAAGATAGTTTAAATAGCGTCTCTAAACATGCAGTGTTTAAGTAAAAGCCATTATATAGCGTTTAATAATGAATACTAATAATGATGTCGACGCTACGTTCTAAATCTAGCTATATGTATTGTGGCAAAATGCCAAATATAAAGTGCCTGACCTTATATTTGGCAAGTCGTTACACAAAAATACGATAACAAGTGCGATCAGTAATAGACCATAACTTGATATCGTATAAAGACCAGCAGCTAGATTAAATAACTATTGATAAGCTATACTAGATATCAACACCGTACTGCTGACACATAGCTTGCAAGCCACCTGAATAGCCTTGACCGACGGCGCGAAACTTCCATTCGCCATTGTGACGATACACTTCACCAAATACCATCGCGGTTTCGACAGAATAGTCCTCTGCTAAGTCAAAACGAACCACTTCAGTGCCGCTCTCTTCATTAACGACGCGGATAAAAGCATTGGCAACTTGACCGAAGTTCTGACTACGAGCAGCAGCGTCATGAATAGTCACAGTCACTACCACCTTGTCGACGTCGCTTGGTACTTGGGTCAGATTGACTTTAACCACTTCATCATCGCCATCACCTTCGCCTGTGCGATTATCGCCAGTGTGTTCGACTGCGCCATTGTCAGATTTGAGCTGATTATAAAAGATAAAGTCATGATCACCGCGTACTTTGCCCGCCGTATTTAATAAAAACACGCTAGCATCAAGATCGAATTCGGCACCAGAGGTCGCGCGCTCGTCCCAGCCAAGACCAATCAGCAATTTGGTTAGATTGGGATCAGTTTTGGTGAGCGATAAATTACCGCCTTTATTTAATGATAAAGCCATAGTGGCATCCTTTTTATTAGAATAAATGTATTTACTGACATCGAATCAATATCATCATAATTCAGTAACGCTCTATCATAACAACAAAAAAAGGGCGAATCAAAGCAGCATTAACGGTGTTTTGGTTATCAGCGCTGACGTATCTCAAAGCTTTGATGGATAGGTTTTTTGATATTAAAATCAAAGCCAATGGTCTGATGCGTGATATCTGTAATGTCATAGCGCTCAAGCAACTGCTCGTCCAATTCAAAACGGGTAAAGTTGTTTGAGAAGTAGAGCACACCATCAGCAGTCAAACGATTCATCGCGCGATTGATCAAGGCAGCATGATCACGCTGGACATCAAAGGTGCCTTGAAACTTTTTAGAATTAGAAAAAGTCGGCGGATCGATAAAGATAACGTCAAACTGCTCAGTATTGTCTTTGATCCACTCAAAAATATCGGCAGCGACAAAGGCGTATTTACTACCGCTCAAGTCTAAGCCATTCAGTGCAAAGTTTTGCTTACCCCAATCGAGATAATTTTGTGACAGATCGACGCTGGTGACTTTTTTGGCACCTGCAAGCGCAGCGTGGACGCTGGCAGTACAAGTATAGGCAAACAAATTGAGCACCGATTTGCCGCGACTATTAGCCTTAATACGCGCGCGCATATTACGGTGATCGATAAACAAGCCGGTATCGAGGTAGTCGGTAAAGTTGACATAAAAATAAGCGTCGTCTTCACGTACGATATAGAACTTACCTTTTTTCTCAGTAGTGGCCTGTTTGCTGTATTGATCGTTGCCAGATTGACGGGCGCGAGTCTTGATAAAAACTTGCTCACGGTTGATATTAAGCACCTCACGAATACCCATTAGCGCAAGATTAAAGCGTTTTTTAGCGGTTTCTGGTGGTATGGTTTTGGGCGGCGCATACTCTTGTACGTGCGCGTAATCGCCGTAGAGGTCGATGGCGACTTTGAAATCTGGCAGATCAGCATCGTAGACGCGCACATTACTAACGTTATCTTTTTTAGCGAGTTTTTTGAGTTTGCTCAGATTTTTTTGCAAGCGATTGATAAAGTCTTGACCTTCTTCGACATCGATTTCGCGCTTCTCAAACTGTTTGACCAGATTACCTGCTTGCGCTGCAATCAGTTTGCCGTAGCGAAAATAAACGGTGATTGCACCATTATGACAGCGTAGAGTTTGCGGCTCTTTGATCGGTAAAATATCGACTTGCTCGACATTGGCGGCCAAAATACCGAGCATAGGATCAACACCGCTACCTGCGAAGCTATCTTGGATAATGAGTCCTAATGATTGGTACAGCGGTCTTATCATATCCTCTTCACCTAAGCGCTCGCCATAGGGCGGGTTAGTGATAATTAGAGGATTGCTCAAGCGACCATCTTGCGCCATAGGACGTAGCGTGCTTTTGAGCTGATTCAGCGCCTGCGTCTCGATATCGAGTAGGGGCAGCAAGTCTTGAAGACCTGCTGCAATTACATTTTTTTCGGTGGCGATAATAGCGCCTGCATCCGCATCAAACCCTAAGATAAGCGGCAAGGTATCAGGCTGCTCAAGGGCAATAGCTAGCGCCTCGCAATGACGAGTTTGCGCCTCATCTATCATCGCCTGCCATAGCGTCTCATCATGATGCTGCCACTCATAAAAGCCAAACTGATTCGCTGCTTTGTCAATGCCGACTGCGTAATCACAATGCATGAGCAGGGCTTCGATAATAAAAGTACCCGAGCCGCACATAGGATCTACAAGAGCGTTATAGAAAGGCGTACCATCGTTGTTTTTTTGGTGCCAGCCTGCACTATAGAGTAGAGCGGCGGCCAAGTTTTCTTTGAGCGGGGCGTCGGTCATAGCGACGCGATAGCCGCGGCGGTGCAAGCTAGTACCAGATAGATCTAGATACAGCTCAGCTTGCTTATCATTAACAGTTGCAAATATCGCAAAATCTGGGTTTTTGCTATCGACGTTAGGACGACTCTCAAAAGCTTCATTAAAGGTGTCGGCAATGGCGTCTTTAACCCGCAGCATCGCAAATTGCTGGCTGACGGCTACGCGCTTATCAACAGACAGGCGAATAGCAAAGGTCTGCTCTAAGCTAAATTGCTCAGTCCAATTGACGGACTTGGCGAGGCTATATAGCTGCTCAGCGACATCGTATTCAGTATTGATGTTTTTGCGCTTAATGAGCATAAGCACTCTAGACGCCACACGCGACCACAGACAAATAGTGTAGAGGTCACGTAGCGTACCCGTTACCGTCAGACGCCCAGTGCTTTTGATATCGCTTGCAATACCGAAGCTATCAAGCTCAGTTTGCAGCGGCGTCTCAAGGCCATCGGCACAGGTAATGATAAAATCGTAAGATAGCTCCGTTGATGCTACTGGAATGGAGGCGGGCGCGGTTGGTTCGGTCATACAGATACCTGGCTAAAAAAGCGAATCAAAGAATAATAAGATAACCGACGATTTTATCACACATCAAGCGTTATCGCTTAAGAGTAGTTGTTAAAGCAAATTTACAACACGACTTTTTAGAAAAAAAGGAGTGGATGTAACATCAGATACTCTAAGCCTACTTACTATCTTTGGTTAAAGACACATCAGGCTCTATAGATTGCGTCGTTGTCGCAAAAGGCTTGGTCGGGATAGGGTAGTCAACGTCTTTTGGCATGAGCAGACGCATGTGCGGATAAGGGGTTGAGATACCAGCGGCATCAAAAGCATTTTTAATATGCTCTTGCATGTCCTCTTTAATCTTGGGCATGCGGGCGACTGAGGCGGGTTTGACCCAAAAGCGCACGATAAAAAACACGCCATATTCGCCAACTTCAGCTACAGTCGCTGAGGGTTCAGGACGCGAGAGTACCACTTCTGTGTCGGTAAGTACCCCAAGTATTTGCTCACGTGCCTGACTGATATCATCTTCAAAAGCGATACGCACGCGCACGTTAAAGCGCACAAAGTTCTTGGAGGTCAAATTGGTGACCTCAGAGGAGGCCATGTTGGAATTGGGAATAATTACAGTGATATTGTCACGAGTCAAAATATGCGTCGTGCGCAGGGCTATGACCACTACGCGTCCCTCATTGCCATTGATATTGATCCAATCGCCGACCTGAAAGGATTGCTCAAGCAAAATAGTAATACCCGCGATAAAGTTGGCAAGCGTAGACTGCGCGGCGAAACCAACTGCCAAACCGACAATCCCTAAACCTGCAACCAGTGAGACAATATCAAAACCAAACTGCGCCATGACGCTGGCTAGACCCAGCACCAGCAAGATGACGGATAATATATTTTTGAGAAGCTGCTCAATGGAGGCATTTAGCCCATAATGCTGAAGCACTCTATGAATAATTTGACCTGATGAGGTCCAGAGTACGTAATAAATACCCGCCCAAATGCAAGCCTTAGCAGTGGCTTTTACGGTAGCAGGTTCAAAATTAATCTGACTCATAATAGCAATGAGACTTGCCACAATCCAGATATAGCGCAGTACTGAGCGCATGATTTTTTCGCGGCGATCACTTAGGTGAATGCGCTCTTTATTATGCTTGATTAAGTAGATAAGCAGCCAATAAAAAAACCCCAATACCGCAAGCAGTATTAGGATTTTGATACCAGTGCTGACCAGATCAACGACTTGAGAGGACCAATCAAGAGAGTCCTCCTCTACCGAGCCACCAATTGCTAAATACAAGCTGGTATAGAGATCACGCAATATCTCCTTAAAAAAATCAGCAATACCAGCGAATGTCATTGTTTTATACAAGCCTTGTTAAGTCGTGAGCTACTGGTTTTAGAGCAGTAAATGAATGAGTCATTACCAGTTAGTCTCAAACTAAGTTATTTGTATACTCATTATACTGTCAAAGACTAAGAGTTATCCTTATGAGTGTCAAGAGCCTGGTAAGGAATATCCATCTGGTGTTGAACATCGCGTAGTGCTGTGCGTAGTCCTTCCAAAATAGTAGGGTGATAAAAAGGTGCATCTAGCAGCTGCTTTACCGTGATGCGATTGGTAATCGCTGTAGCTAATATGTGACCTATGTATTCTGCATCCGGACCTACCATGCTTGCACCCAATACTTTGTCTGTCTTTTTACAGCCGTAAATATGCAAAAGACCACAGTTAACACCCATAATGCGGCTACGCCCTTGATTGTCGAAGCTGGCTTTACCTATGACGTACTCAAGCTCTGGACTCTCTTCTATTTCTGGTATAGACATGCCCACACTTAGAATCTGAGGCGCGGTAAAAATGATGGATAAAAGAGGAGATGATGGGCGAATGTAGGCATCACTTTTATTATCACAGGCAATACTGCCAGCACTATAACCTTCATCACTAGCGACATGCAAAAAGGGTTGATGGACATTAGCGTCGCCAACGATGTAAACCTGAAGATCGCCAATCTGACCTGTATGTGTGTCGAGGTCTTTAGGTCTATTTTTTTCGTCTAATTCAACGCCGAGATTCTCAACTCCTAGCTGTTTAATGTTATTACTTCGCCCTGTTGCGACCAGTACATAATCGCCTTGCCAATGACCTTCATTACCATCTTTGTCAGTATATTTGATAGAGGCGACTAATTGCTTGTTGTCATCGACCTCACTATCAATTTCTGTAATTTTGCTACCAAGTTTCATATCAAGATCAGTACTTAAACAATCAATAGCTTTTGCATTAATCTTTTTGTCTTTTAGACCAGCCACGCCGTCATTACGGTTAAACAAAGTAATAGCAACGCCTAAACGACTAAAAGCATGAGCAAGCTCTAAACCTACTGCGCCTGCGCCAATGACGGCAATCGAATCAGGCAAGTCTGACAACTCAAACACGGTGTCAGAAGTCAGTAACGTATCGCCAAGCTTGTCCGCCCAGCCCTCAGGTATAAACGGCTTACTCCCTGTTGCAACGATGATTTTGTCAGATTTAATGAGCTCGTCATTGACTTCAATGAGACCATCTTTATTGATATGCGCGCGTCCTGCTATTTTTTTATCATCAGGCCAGCTATCGACTTGTTTTTCAAGAAAGCTCTCAAAGTGACTACGCTCTGCTTGAACGCGTGCCATCACCTGTTTGCCGTTGATAGTCACGTCACTATGAATTCCAAACTCTTCAGAGTACTTGGCTTCATGGGCGCGCTCTGCCGCTGCAATGAGTAGTTTACTTGGCATGCAGCCTACAGTGACGCAAGTCGTTGTCCAGTAGCCTTCATTAATAATGACTGTATTTTTGATATCTTTGTTGGCTTGACGAAAAGCATTCTGTCCCGCTGTGCCTGCACCGATAACGGCGACTTTAACTTCGCGAGTAATGTCTTTTTTGCTTGAGTTTTCGTTAGTCGTTGAGTCGTTATTCATAATAGTCCTAGATAAGTAATTTTTATTTTAATGACATAAGTGTTTTAGTTTTGAGATATCTAAAGCTCTAAGGGGTTAGAGTATCCAATAATCTATCGGTATAGCCTTTGGCACGTAGATTGCGCTGCGCGTGAGTCAGGTCACCTTGCTTATCAAAGATAAAGGCCGATCGCACCAGCCCCATAGTCTTTTTGCCATACATGTTTTTTTCTTTGATAACATCAAAGTACTGGCATAGTCTCTCGTCAGTATCGCTAATGAGCGGGATATGCAGGTCATGCTTGTCGATAAAGCTTTCGTGAGAGTCAACGCTATCATGAGAGACACCAATAATACTATAGCCTAGATCTTCAAAGGTGCTCACATGAGTTGTAAACTCAGTGGCTTGCAAGGTGCAGCCTGGCGTATTGTCTTTGGGGTAAAAATAAAGTATCAGTCCTTTGTCTGTATGCGCGCTCAGCTCTTTTAGACTAATGTTATCCTCAATAAAGTGACCATCAAGCTTACGTACTAAGGTGACAGGAAAGTCTGGTAACTCGATCGTCTCTGAAGTTGGTTTTGCCATAATAGATCTACCTTTTTTGTTGTAGTTTGCTTATCGCATATCAGTCTTACACTTTGCTTAGATATTGGCAACGGCTAGCAACAAAAAAAGACTGGTAGTGACCAGTCTTTTATAAATCTTTACTTAAGCTCAAATAGCAAATATAAACTATGCAGGTTTTTGCGGTGACTTGAGATCTAAACCTGTCGTACATTGTTGCAAATCTCTCTGCATTTTTTTGACATAAGGTAGGCCTGAGGGATCTTTTTTGTCCATGGCATAGCTTTCAATCTCCCACATCTGACCGATCGTCATATTGCTGCGCACACCAATAGTGCAATTACACAGCTTAGTCGCAGTGCTTTTATCAGCAACTTTATATTTGACTGCGCCATTGACACAGGTATTGATATTGTCCTGCTTGATATTAGTTGCGTTCGCTTGTGGAATAGCCACAAGACCGAGCAGGGCTAAGGGTAGTACGTGCAACACCTTCATAATAATCCTTTAATTAACAACAAACGTCATCATAAGATAGCAATTATAGGGCATAAATAAAACCGTAGGCGTGCTGTCATGATGCAATCAAATGTTACGCTTTTATGCACAAGCTTCGTCTATAAGATAGGCTCTGCAACCGTTGTTATCATCATCGATAGTATGTAGGATCAACTGCACCTGCTTGAGCGAACCCCTGACGGCGTAGCACGCAGCTGTCGCAAACACCACAAGCGCGGCCTTGGGCATCGGCTTGATAACAAGATATGGTTTGAGCATAGTCAACGCCAAGTGATAATCCAAGCTCGATCGTTTGCGCTTTGGAGAGCTGTTGCAGTGGGGTTTGAATGCTCAAGTGATGGCCTGTGACGCCCGCTTTGGTCGCAAGATTCGCCATGGTTTCAAACGCGGCAATATATTCAGGGCGACAATCTGGATAGCCTGAATAATCAACCGAGCTGACCCCGATGACGATATGATTGGCATCAGCGACTTCAGCGACGGCTAAAGCGTAGGATAAAAATATAGTATTGCGCGCTGGCACGTAAGTATTTGGAATCGCGTCATTATCGATCTCATCACGTTTTTTGTGGGAGAAGGTATCAGTATCGCCATCTGGTACGATCATGCTGTGATCCGTAAGCGAGGAGCCGCCAAGTTGCGCAATATCGATATCGATGACGCGGTGATCGACTCCAGCCGTTTGCGCAATAGACTTTGCTGCGACAAGCTCGCTATTATGACGCTGACCGTAGTTGAAACTGACGGCGGTCACACTAGCATAACGTGCCTTTGCCCAATACAGGCAGGTCACAGAATCTAGGCCGCCCGATAGTAGGACAACGGCATTTTGTGCGCTATCGATAGTATTAGAAGTGGAGTCAGTCATAAGCCTCTCATTATATTGCGTAACGTCTAGTCTCACGTGTGACGCTTGCTACTAGAAGTAATATTTGCGAATAAAGCGCGCTATTTTAGCAAATTTACCGTCAAGATATAAGCATAGTATAATGATATGCTACGCGACTGGGATGACGCACATCTACAGCGCTTGGCCTCGATATTTAAAGCCATGCAAAATGTAGCCCCGTCACAGCTGGCAGATCGAGAACTGTTTGATTTTGAAGGACTAA
>NZ_JBQQFC010000019.1:0-21604 GCF_052258445.1 Psychrobacter sp. T6-1 | reverse complement strand
CGGTAACGAGGCTAAGCGATTTTATGAGTTATTGGCTTGACCAGCCATTAATGTAATAATCATCCATATTAGGATAACGCGTGAGCAAACGACAGCGCGATGACAGATTGAAATAGCAATCGCCCGTATCAGAGACTTGAATATCCCATCCCAAATAGTGCGCAGCCACTATGATATGCCCTGCAAACAGACGTATTTGACGGTATTGATGCCGCTGCATAGGTGCAAGCGACAGCTGGCTGAGCAAGTAACTGCGCACATAATTGCAGATTTGTTCAACGCTATAGCTTTGGTTGACGCTTTTGCGCGTCGTGCACTGTTTTAGAGCGTGAACTGCTACGCTACAGGCCATGACATCTGTTGCCAAGTTGCCCGCACCCATTTCAAACTGCTGCGGCTGCAAAATCACTTGCCAATCCTCAGCGTATAAACTGTTCAATAATTCGTCGGGATCGTACTGATTGTTTGTACTTTTATGATGTTGTAAGACTTTTTTATCTGGTGATTGAAGGCTTTTTGATGCTGATAAAGGCTTATCATCTGCTATAAAACCATAGCGATTCAATTTAGGATAACGACTCATTGTTCGCCTAATATCTGCCATATCGAGCAAAACCATGTGCTCAAGCGAGGATAATAGTGGCTGCTCACTGTAATTATGATAAAAGCTGTCAGGTAGCGCGATAAGCTCAGCCGCTTCAAGCAGGGCTAAATGCTCAGCGAGCGCCTCAGAACCAATGAGTCGCCACTTAGATAGTGCCCTCTCGTTTGGCACAAAAAACCGTACAGATTTACCGTATAGACGGCGTAATTGGCTATTAATCTGGCGCGTGGGCTCTGGAATATCGTTAAGCGGACGCGCAGGATCGAGCGGCGTTTGCTTGGGATCAAAATTAGGATGCACGATTGCAGGTTGCTCGCTATCTGGTAAGGAGGATTTCTCAGCGCTATCTTCAAGGCCCTCACCTAACTCTGACAATAAGAGGTTAGATAAGTGATTGTCAGACATAAATGGCTGGGTCATAACGTCTCCACAGACTTAAAATAAAATTAACTACTATAAAACTAACTACTACCAGTAAACACTTAGGGCGTGTTGAACATTCAACCATGGCACTGCTGATCGCTAAAATGGTTCCAGACACGGCGCAAGTTAAAGATAATGTCTAGACCTTAGCTTGACTTGCAACACAGTATGGGGCAATTTTAGCATCAGCCTGAAAGGACAGGACTCTTTTTTGCCGCTCCTTTGATAAAAATAGACGCTTAGAATAACTAAACTTACTATTTTTATCTTTGAATCGACTAAAAAATAGTCTCTGTCAGTGCGTATTTGTGAATGTTCAATACGCCCTAAAATCTTTTATTATTGCAACCCTTCATGATGCAAAATATCACGGTAGCCTACCTGCCAATCAGGATAATCAAGCCATGCTAACGGAATGTTGCTATGTAGGCGCTTCCCCGTAACTGCCGTTTTACTCTTATCGATAGCAGGCGGTGTCTCCCCTACTTGCTCACTTAGCCAAACGCTTAATTCAAACGTCGTCACGGGTCTATAGTCAGTCGCAATATACAGCGGCTTTGGCGCATCACAAGTCAATACCTTGGTAATAATAGTCACCAGATCGCGATCCATAATGCGATTACTCCAGTGCTGCGCTGCTACTGATTCTTTTTGTGGCTCGCGCACTTTACGCAGTCGCATAAGCCGCTCGCGTCCATAGATACCGCTTGGGCGAATGATAATGGCGCGAGCATCAAAGCCTTGTTGCAATACTTGTTCTGCTTGCAAAATAACCTTTGAGGCATCGCGCTCAGGCGTAATCGGCGCGGTCGTGTCATCCACCCATTCGCCATTATCTTGTCCATAAACGCCTGTTGAGGAGATAAAAACTATGCGCGAAAGCTTATGCAGTTGATCCGCTAAGCTTGCCAAGTGTCGATTAATCGCCAAATAGCTACCCTCATAACCGCTGGTAGAATACTCATCAGGGGTTACGATAATGGCAATATGAGTAAAATCTTGCAACTGCTCAGCGCTAAGTGTCAACGCATCGGTTTGCATAAACTTTGCATTGTCGTCCAAATCATAGCGCTCACGTTCACTGCGAGCAAGGCCAGTGACTGATAATCCATCATAAGCGAGCTTATTGGTTACAGGCAGTCCGATATCGCCTTGACCGATGATCAGTATATGTGGCGTACTCATAATGAATCCTTTGATTTCACACTTACAATAAAAACAGAGTTATCTACTTTAACAATAAACGCTAAAAATACCGTCTGTATGCCAGTTTGATATCGTCATTAGCATCGACGCGATCTTGCCAGTCATAACTGGCGTCAAGTCGTAATGCTTGGGTGCGGTCAATATCATATTGCATCCCTAGCGTCGTTATCGGTTGCCAATAGTGACCTTTAGTATCAGGCGCGCTCGTGTCGCCATGATACCAATAAGGTAGCTCTAGTTGTGCCTGCGCACGTAACTGATTGTTAATCTGATAATGACAGCCAGCGTTCACGCCTGCGCCAACCCGAAAACCTTTATTCAGACCACGTCCGCCCTGAGCGGTTCCTGATAACAAAGCATAGCACAGCTGCGGCGGCATCTCGCCAGTACCTGATCTTGGGGTGCCAAACGCCCATGACCAGCCTGTCTCGTAGCCGACATTGCCCACTAGATGATCGCGCCCTTCAACTTGTGAGCCATCATCAACGCGCGTCGCCTCAACGTTGACGCCCCACGTTTTGCCCCTTTGTGCACTGTTGACTGGGTTAAACGAGCGTCCGCGCAGGATTGTGATATTCTCTAGCACCACATTATCAGGCTCATTGTCGTTACTGTCCGTATCGTAAAAACGCACGGTAGCAGCTAGGGCTTCTAAATTAAAAAACTGCGAAAATCCCATGGTGCGATCTAGCATGTCATGAAAGCCTGCGCGCACGCCAACATCGATATAGCCGTTGTCACCGCGCTGACCGATACCTATTTGAGCCATTTGGAAGGGATGGCGATCTGTGGGGTTATTATTTGAGGCAACAATGCCATGATCTACGATGGTTTTGCCATCTGCTGATATGCTCGATGCCGCATTGCGCTCGGCGGATTTGATCGCTTGCGCATCGTTTTTACTTAATGATATATAACCAAGTTCGGCCGCTGCTTTGGCTTTGTTCAGCTCAGCCTGACGCACGGTACTATCAGATGGCGTAAAACGGGCATCTGATAGTAAGTCCTCATTGTTTAACAGTTGTACCACATCAGAGGGAATGACCACGTAAGGCAATTGACTAAGCAGGTTTTGCTGAGGGCGCACCACATCAATTAAACGCAGAATCTCAGAGGCGCAGTTATCGGTAGTAAAATAATAAGGAATATCTAAATCTTTGGTCTCCCAAACGTGCAAGATAATCTGCTGTACTTCAACAGGCGTCAAATCAAGCTGATAAGTCCACGCATCGCGCTCATCGTCCTTGAGATACTTAGCTAGCTTTTCGTGATAAGGGTCAATCTCAATTCTGTTATTGTAACCGCCACTCGTTGATTTGATAGCGTAAATGGCAAAAGCATCGTCAGGGTCGCCATCGACGGTATCGTTTAGCGCATAAGCATGATGTATTAGGTTAGGATTTGCCGCGCTTATTGGCGAGTCGATACGCAGCAAGGTATGAGCAAAAGCGGAAATCGGATTATCGAGATACTCTTCAGCAAACATAATTGATAGCTGTTCGGGGTTTAGCATTTTCATCCAAGAGCCAAGCTCTGGGCAGTCCGCTTGCAAGCGCGCACCGTCAATGCCTAGAGTATCTGTGAGCCACTGCGTACGTGCAGGAAAACGGCAAACCGCTGCGTTATTGCTAGAGTTTGAGGGTTGAGACAATGTGGTTTTTGGTGCTGTCATTTGATTAGCAAATGCGATAAGCATCGCATCAAGTTCAGCGCCAGCATCAGATTGTCCATTGGCACTCAAAAAGAAATCTGGATTATCGATCAGGCTCTCAGGCGCGCCTTTATTCAATGTCGATTTTTTGTCATCTAAAAAATATAGTAGTCGTCGCCACGTTGTATGCTCAGCTAAATTATCCGCCTCAACTTGTTTGCGCCACTTAGACAATAGCTGCTGGGCTTGTGGCGTATTTGCTGCATCAAGTGATGCTAAGTTAGGCGTTGCTAAATCAAGCGATGCTGAGTTAGGCGCTAAGGCACCTGTCGTTACCAATGACAAGGGCGTTGGCAGGACCGCTTGCGCAGGCGCACAGAGTAGACTGGCAATAGTCAGGGGTAAAAGTGCTCGCAGGCTTACGCCTTTTGACGGAGTCTTTTTTGCAGCATGACACTTAGTTATAGCAGTTGAATAAAAGGACATAAGGCAGCATCTCGCGTTTTTGCGCTAATAGCTAGCAAGCAATTTGAGGTTATAGAGAAATGTGAATAAAATCTGTTGGCTTAAAGCTTACATTAGCGCCGTAATAATATTTCAATACGCTGCATAATATTGTATATGATATACCAGATTTAAAAGCACTGTTTGTTATCGTGTTTTTAGTCGTTAAATAATTGAGAGCATCATGTCTACATCTATTACAAAAATCAAAGATCATCGTTTATTGTCAGCCACTTGGCTTGCCTCGCCCAATTTCAACGAGCGTCCCAAGGGCAAAGACGGTAGCATGAGTATTGACACTATCGTCATCCACAATATCAGCTTACCACCTGATGAGTTTGGTGGCTGCGATAGTGATGGTCTGCACTACGTCAAAGCCCTATTTACCAACCAACTTGACTGGAGTGCGCATCCGTACTTTAAAAGTATCGAAGGCGCAGAAGTATCCGCGCACCTGCTGATAGAGCGCGATGGCAGGGTCACCCAATTTGTCCCCTTTGATAAGCGCGCGTGGCATGCAGGCAAGTCCAGCTATTTGGGACGACCTGAATGCAATGATTATAGCATTGGTATTGAGCTTGAAGGCTCAGATTTTCAGGCCTTTACTGATGAGCAATATATCGCCCTTACCGATATTATCACTGCCATTTATCACGCGTATCCTAAAACGCGTCGACATCTAACGGGTCATAGCGATATCGCACCAGGACGCAAGAGTGATCCGGGTGAGTATTTTGACTGGGTGCGCTTGCGTCAGATGATCAATCAAAACAGCGAGCGATAAAGAGCACTCTGCATTCCACAAGCAATTCATTTATCTATGTTATGAAAATGCTATAATCCGTCAGTTTTTTGGCAATCTGTTTTTGATTTTTGACAATAGCAACTGGGCAGAATAATCCTCATGGCAAAAAGTCGCTTGTTTCGTTCGACCATGGTGGTCAGTAGCATGACCATGTTATCGCGTATATTAGGTTTGGTGCGCGATATCGTACTCTTAGGAGTCTTTGGCGCAGGCGGTCTAATGGATGCCTTTTTGGTCGCCTTTAAAATACCGAACTTTTTGCGCCGTCTATTCGCTGAAGGCGCCTTTAGTCAGGCTTTTGTCCCAGTATTATCCGAGTACAAAGAAAAATATAATCTTCAGCAAGTACAGATTTTGGTTAGCCGTACCTCAGGCGCGTTATTGCTGATTTTGTCGATGTTGACCGTGGTCGTGATTTTGCTGGCGCCATGGGTCGTGACTTTGTTCGCGCCAGGATTTGCCGATCAGCCTGATAAGTTCGCGATTACCGCAGAATTATTACGCCTCACCTTCCCTTATCTGTTATTTATATCCATGACCGCTTTTGCTAGTGGCATTTTGCAAAGCTATGGACGTTTTGCCGCGCCAGCTTTTGCGCCCGTATTATTAAACCTATGTATGATAGGCGCCGCCCTTATCTTTGCACCGATGTTTGATACGCCAATCATGGCGCTCGGTTACGCCGTCGCTATCGCAGGTCTATTACAGTTTTTGATTCAACTGCCGCAGCTATGGCAACAAAAACTATTGGTCGCGCCCAAAGTTGACTTTGGGCATGAAGGCGTCAAGCGCATATTGAAATTAATGCTTCCTGCTATCTTTGGCGTCTCTGTCACTCAGATTAACCTGCTACTAAATACGGTATTTGCCTCCTTGATGATTGGCGGCTCGGTCTCGTGGCTGTATGCCGCTGAGCGTATGAGTGAGCTACCGTTGGGTCTTATCGGCGTCGCCATTGGTACGGTTATTTTGCCAAGTTTGTCTAGAAGTGAGGCGCAAAAGGACGACATCACCTTTAAAAAGACCATAGATTGGGCTGCCAGATTGATCATCGTTGTCGGCTTGCCTGCTGCGGCCGCACTGTTTATTCTCTCAGACGTGCTGATGCAGGCGCTGTTTTTGCGCGGGGAATTTACCTTACGTGATTCGCAAATGAGCGGACTTGCATTGCGTAGTATGGCAGGCGGCATCTTAGGGTTTATGCTGATAAAAATATTTGCGCCCGCGTTTTTTGCCCGTCAAGATATCAAGACCCCAGTGCGCATCGGTATCGTTTCAGTCTTTGCCAATATGATATTTAGTGCTTTATTTATCGGTATTTTTTATCTATTAGAGATTCCATTGCATGGCGGGCTAGCTTTAGCCACCACAGGGGCCGCTTTTGTCAACGCAGGCTTGCTCTATTACTTCTTGCAAAAACGCGATATCTTTCGTTTTGATAGCCACTGGAAAAAGCTTTTTTCGCAGTTTATCGTCTCAACGGTAGCTATGATTGCCGCCCTCTATATCATGCTCCCCTACTTTCCAACGGATTCTGCGCAGTGGCAGCGAATCGTGGCGCTACTTATCATGTGTGTGGTCGGTGCTTTGGTTTATGCAATTGTACTGCTCGCTACCGGCTTTCGCCCGCGTCAGCTCAAGCATGGCTAGTTGTAGTTGTAATTGATTAAAGCCTTAAACAGCCGCTTTACCAAATAGGCACAAGGTGAAATCAATCACTGACTGCTAATTGTGATGATAGTTGCCATAATTGGTTTTAAATGAAGTGAAAGATTTGAGGTGTGCAATGAAGTCAAATATAGCCAAATTCGTAAAACTGCAGCGACTACCCTACACACTTATGTTAAGTAGTAGTCTTATTTTGAGTGCCTGTAGTAATAGTGATCCTGATAATATAGCGATCGACGCTGATGATGTACCTGTCGTGGTTGATGATGCTGTGACTACTGATACCGCTGTATTAGAAGACAACGCATTAGGCGATATGGCTACTGCTAGCGATCAAACAAGCATGCCAAGTCCTAGTGCTATTCCCGCTCCGCCTTTAGCTGATCAGCCAAGTATAGTCACCAACATGACTGAGCCCAATAGTCCAGAAGATACGGTCAAGCAAGCGCTCAATACTCTATACTATGGTGATGTTGAGGACGCGGTAGGATACTATCAGGTGGATATGGCAAACTTTGAACAAGAGCTTGCCAATACCCAAAGCGCGTTTCAGCAAACTGTAGATAGCGTGACTATTACAGATACTCAGTACAGTGAAGACGACACTGTGGCTACTATCGAAGGTGAGCTAATGATTAAGGGTCAAAGCGAGCCTGCGCCGCTCACTTATCAGCTCAAAAAAGTGAACGGTCAATGGAAAATTTTGGGCTAAATACAGCGCCGAGTATTGAACTAATAAATTAGATTTTGCGAGCGTTATCAGGATCAATAGCTATACCTAGCATAACGACATCAGCGATAAACCCGTCCATATCACAAACCTTTGGCATATAGCCCCACTGCTCAAAGCCAAGCTTTTTGAACAAACCAAGACTTGGCAGGTTATGAGCAAAGATAAGCGCAACAACGTTTGCAATGCCGAGGCTGGGTGCTTGCGCGAGCATATAGCGCGTAAGCTTACTGCCCAGACCTTGCCTGTGATAGTCTTTGTGCAGATAGATACTAATCTCACTACTAATATGATAAGCGGTGCGCGCGTACAAATCACTAAAGCTACCCCAAGCGACAATCAATGACTTGGTTTCGCTACTATCCCCTTGAAGACTTTTACTAATGGCGCGAACCACATATATGGGGCGTGTTCGACTATCAAGATGCTCGGCAAACCAAGAGGCGCGCTCAGTAGTCGTTACTGGCGCTAGATTTGCAGTCGCCTGTTTACCTGCAATGCTTTGATTATAAATATCCAAAACATCAGGCAAATCATGCAAGCTGGCACGTTCTACGGTGAATTTATCATCAAACGTTTTATTACTATCAATGAGCATAACGGTTCTCATATAATCTGCTGGAATATCTGGTTTTGAGTGTGAGCGCGCTTATTTTACTTTATAATGACAAGCCTTGAACATACCTAGCGCCCTAGCCTTGTGCTTTTTAATGAATTCCTTTTATGTTAGCGATAGCTACAGCGATAAATAACTGTCTATGAAAACCTACTTTCTTGAGCAACTGATTGCACCGCCCTATAGAGCTGATGACCAAGTTATCACTACCAAACTTGACGCTTGTGTATTGACCATAGGTAATTTTGATGGGGTACACTTGGGTCATCAAGCGATGCTGGCTCAAGTACGCGCGTTAGCCGATGCAGAGCACCTAAGCGCTGCGGTTATGATATTTGAGCCGCAGCCGCGTGAGTTTTTTGCGCCTAAGTCTGCGCCTGCACGTTTGACGACGCTGACTGAAAAACAAGTTTTGCTCGCTGAGTACGGTGTTGACACTTTAATCGTTGCCAACTTTGATAGTGATTTTCGAGCTTTATCTGCCACCGCCTTTGCTGATCTATTAGCCAAGCGACTTAATGTCAAAGCGCTAGTACTCGGTGATGACTCACGTTTTGGACATGATCGCACAGGTGATAGTCAGTTTTTGCGTGATTATGGGTTGCCCGTGACCAATCTACACACGATTGCTGACGACATTGATGAGACAGCTAGCCGGCGTATCAGTTCAACGCGTATCCGTGAGCTACTGCTAGCAGGTGATATTGAGGCGGCGAATCAATTATTGGGCCGAGACTATACCATTACAGGTGAGGTCGTGGGCGGCGATCAGATTGGTCGTACTATGAGTTTTCCAACAGCCAATATTGAGCTATCACGCCTAAAACCCGCTTTGCATGGTATCTTGGCCGTCGATGTGGTTTGTCTCGATGACAAAGGCAATATTGTACCCAATGGCTTGAGCAAACTGGCGGTCGATGAGCAGGTAGGAGTCGCCGGCATGCGCGCGCATAGCTTATTTGGTACCGCAAATGTCGGTACTAGGCCTTCTGTCGATAAAGGTGATAATTGGCGCTTAGAGGTGCACTTTCCGCAGTTTAAAGCCGACTTATATGGCAAGACATTACAAGTGCGTTTTTTGCATTTTTTGCATGGTGAAAAAGATTACGAGGGTATCGAGGCGTTAAAGGCAGGTATTCATCAAGATGTTGCTGATTTATTAAAGTGGCGACAAGCCCAATTGATATAACGCAGAGCCTACGGCATAAAAAACCCACTAACATAAAGGTAGTGGGTTTTTTATGCCGTAAAGATTAAGCATCTGGATGCATACGCACGTTTAAATCATCAATGACTTCGACCCAAGCGGCGTCTTTTTTCCATTCTTCTTGTAAAAATGCCCGCTGAGAGTCACTCCAAACATCCGCTTTAATAAGCTCTTCTTCTTTTGCTAGTTGATTGTTTTGGATAAAACTATCAATAGCTTCATCTGAGCTCTCAAGTCCTAATTGTGCAAATAAATCATTCATAGTGTAATCTGGTTCGCCTAACATCTGCTCTCTCCCTTTGTATGACTCAATAATATGACTCAATTATTTTTGTATTAGCCTAAAATTCTACTCTAAGCTTTTTTAGTTTGAAACTTTATTGTAGCAAGCTCTCGGCGAAAAACTGTAATGGCTCGTTAACACTTATGTTAATGCTAGTCAGCAAATAGATACTTGAGCATAAAAAAAACCCTCTGCTAGTGAGAGGGTTTTTGTATACTACCATAAGCTTATGGTAGTAGGTGTGATACCGCGTCACGCTCTTCGCTAAGCTCTTGCTCAGTTGCCGCCATTTTCTCTTTTGAGAAATCTGATGAGACGTCTAAACCTTCAACGATAGACCAGTCGCCATTTGTGCAAGTGCAAGGGAACGAGTAGATGAGACCTTCGGCAATGCCATACTCACCGTTTGAATATACACCCATAGAGACCCAATCGTTCTCATCTGTACCCATCGCCCAAGTACGCATATGAGCAATAGCCGCATTCGCAGCAGAAGCAGCAGAAGAGGCACCGCGAGCTTTAATGATTGCCGCGCCGCGTTGCTGTACGTTTGGAATATAAGTACCTTCGTACCAGTCGCGATCGACTAAATCAAGCACAGGCTTGCCATTTACGGTACAAGCGGTTAGATCTGGATACTGAGTTGATGAGTGGTTGCCCCAAATCGTCATCTTTTTGATGTCATTAACTGTGCTATCTGTTTGCTCAGCTAATTGTGCCATAGCACGATTATGATCTAGGCGCGTCATTGCGGTAAAGTTACGTGGATCTAAATCTGGTGCATTACGCTGAGCGATAACCGCATTGGTATTAGCAGGGTTGCCGACGACCAAGACTTTGACATCACGGCTAGCCACGTCATTTAATGCTTTGCCTTGTGCTGAGAAAATAGCCGCATTGGCTTCTAATAAATCTTTACGCTCCATGCCTGGGCCACGTGGACGCGCGCCTACTAGCAATGCATAATCGATGTCTTTGAAGGCAACTGTGGCATCATCAGTCTGTACGATATCGGCAAGTAATGGAAAAGCACAATCCTCTAGCTCCATGACCACACCCTTTAGCGCGTCAAGTGCTGGCGTAATCTCAAGCAATTGCAAGATAACAGGCTGATCTGGGCCTAGCATCTCACCTGATGCGATACGAAATAGCATGGCATAACTGATATTACCAGCAGCGCCAGTGACGGCAACACGAATAGGTTGTTTCATAGAATACTCCCTCATTGATTATAAAATATGGTCACGACAACTAATGAATGTCTCAAACGTGGGCTAGTGTAGCACTTCGCTCAATAAGACGTCTAGATAAGATAAGACAGGAGTTCAAAATTTTATTGTTACATTTTATACGCATGAACTAATTACCGCCTGAAATAATAAAATTACCGCCACAAGTGTTGATAGGATTGCTACATTTACTAAAACTGCTACCGGTGTAGCAGATATGAATGTCAGTTAAGATAGACTGGCGACGACTACCCTCTTGGCAGATTAGATCGATGTTTGATGAGCGCATACCTTTGTTCAAGCGCGTCATTTGCCGCAAAAAACGCGACTTTGAAACGGTATAACTGTTACCTGTGGTCAGCTCACTTGGCAGTTTTAGATCGCCTGCATAGTTGGTAATCAGGCGAAAATAGCTATTAGCGCTTATTGGCCCGCAAGCGCCATAGTGCTGCCAAGTCTGATTGCGCACCGTGGTGTCGGGCATGATGCGGTTGACGACTTTTAGTTGCAGTGGCGTCAAACGCGGTTCACTACTGCTGCCACAGCTAGCACCGTAACCTAAATTTAGACCTGATACCGTTAATGAATACCCCTCCAAACATTGACGCATACGTGCACGCGTTGGCTGGAGTTTGCATAGTGCTGGCGTCATCTCAATCATAAGTACGCGCTGACCTGACTGCGTCACGCTTGCAGCATTTACAGAAGTACTGATAGTTGCTTGAATTAATAAAACCCCAAGTATACTTATAGCGCTCTGACATAAGCGGTAACGTAAAGAATGAAGCGGACTTGATATAGAGACTTTTGAATTGCGCTTGGTTTTAGGATGCACACGCATCAAAGTAGATAACTGGTATCCACTTGAGAGTGTAGATGCGTTTAAATATTTTTTTATCATAGTTAATAGAGCAGTATCAGTAATTAGGTTGTCAGTCAGCGCTTAGACAATCTCACAACAAACATGGACGGAGACTAAATCAATGGTAGCAAAACGCTTTTTTTAATATATAGCACAAACGTAAACGACTCCTATCATCTAAAAAAATATGATAAATATCAAAACGATGTATCAAGCTTATAAAACAACCTGCTTACAATTTTTTGAAAATCCCCTTAACACCTTATCAAAGGGTTTTGGCGTATATATAGTGTTAAAAAGCCGCTGGCACTGTACCCATACGCTGAGTAATAGGCTGGGCGCGACCGAGTAGACTGCTATAGATAGTGGCGTTTTCCATCACATGCTTAACGTAATTGCGCGTCTCAGGAAAGGCAATGCTCTCAACGTACTGATCGGCAGCAAGCGAGCCATAAACAGGCTGCCAGCGCTTAGCGTTATTAGGGCCTGCGTTGTACCCTGCGGTTGCAAGGACGGGCTGGTAATTGAGTTTGCCCAAGATATCGCCCATGTACCACGTCCCGTAGCGAATATTGGTATCGCCACTGTTGGCGCGGCTAGCGCTATAAGTCTCGCCTAAATTGCGTGCAATGTACTTGGCGGTATCAGGCATGACCTGCATCAAACCACTAGCACCAACGTTGGAGCGTGCTGAGGTCACAAAACGGCTCTCTTGACGCATAATGCCGTAAGCCCACGCAGGATCAATGCCAGCCTCCCTGCTGTAACGTACAACGGCGCTTTGATGCGGCATCGGATGCGATAGCGCTACGCTACTCACTTGCTGAGTGTTGTCAGCAGCATAAATGGCACGATCCAGCCAGCCCATATCATGCGCTTGACGAGCCGCGGCTATGATTAGATTATCATCACGATTATCGCGTGCCTGTTTGACCGCCCAATTCCATTCGCGGTTAGCATACGCACGGCTAGCATCGGCGTTATAAAGCGCAAAGGCACGAGCAAAGTT
The DNA here is from genome assembly GCF_052258445.1 of Psychrobacter sp. T6-1. Classification (NCBI taxonomy): domain Bacteria; kingdom Pseudomonadati; phylum Pseudomonadota; class Gammaproteobacteria; order Moraxellales; family Moraxellaceae; genus Psychrobacter; species Psychrobacter sp. T6-1. Next base: position 8,807 of record NZ_JBQQFC010000019.1, on the reverse strand, counting down.
GGGTTCTTGCATCACGCGCGTACGGTCGCTACTACTAACATTTGGCAAACTGCTACCACCTAGGCGCGTAATATCAAAACGCTGACCGACCTTATCTTTTGCCATCAGACCGTAATACTCATTACTACTTGCAAGGTTTTGGTACATCTGTTTGGCAAGAGCGCGTTTGCCCGCGTCGCTTGATTGCTCATACGCACGCGCCAGCCAATACTGCCACTGCTCAGACTTTTGCGTCTCGCTATCCATGCGTGAGATAGCGGCAATGACATCATCCCAGCGACTAAAGCGAATAGCTGCCATCGCATAGTCTTCGGCTTCTTCAAAGTTAAAATCATCATCTAAGCTATTGCGGAACCAATCTACCGCCTCACTATTAAAGCCATCATCGGTATTGTGATTCATACGCTTGACACCGATGATACGGTAAGCATAGCGGCGCGTGTCATCATTCAGGAGCTTTGAGGCGCGCTGATTATCTTGTTTGACATCAAACTCTAATTGCATAGCCGCTTCGCGATAAGACTTATCAGCCAGACGGCCTAGAGCATATAGATAGAGATACTGATTAGTTTGGCTTGCAGACTCGCGACCAAAACGACCAAAGAAAGCGGAGGGATTGAGCTGAATTTCACTCAATGATGAGTACGGAATAGGCGTACCAAGGCGCGATGACAGCGCCATAATATCACCAGTCTTGCCAACACGTAGCATACGTTTGAGACGCGCCGCGCGATCCTGATTGCTAATTAGCGCGTTATTATTCATCTCCATCGCCAGCTGATCGCACAGTGCTGGCTGCTTTTTGGTGGTCAGCCACACGTCGGATTTGGCCGCCATGGCGCGCATAGTATCGCCACCATTATTAAACCCAAGCGCTACCGCGCAGCGCTCAGAACTATCAGCATTGGTAATTAGGTTGGCCACTTGTCGCACAGACGCGTAGTCATTGGAGCCCGCCTTGGTCTCTGCATAGTCCGCAACCAGCTTTTCTGCCATGACCGTATCTGGATATTGACGGACGAACTGTGATATTGCTGCAGAACTTTGCGAATTTAGGTCTAGATTCATGCGCCAATAAGTGGGATACATGGCAAAGATGCCACCGCTCATCATTTGCTCATAATTGTAGAGTGCGCTGGTATCGCCGCGATTTTCTGCTTGCGCCGCTGCATTGAAGTAATCAATGCTGTTGTCAGGTCTATAAGCATCCGTTTGATAATTGCCGCTTGATTGCATACTATCGCCCTCGCCCCAAGTCAGCTCAGCACAAGCCACCTGCGATAGCCCCAGCGCACTCATTGCCGTCGCTATGCTTAGCACGCTAAATCGTAGCGAGCCGGTCTCTAGACATTTAGAGATTGCAGTTATTAGTTTTTTGTTGTTAGACTTTTTTTGGTGCATAGGGCGGTTTGGCTTTGTCATACTGGCTCTCTATATTGGGTCTGCATCAAATGGTATCTGCACAAATGCAGGGGTGGCGATTGGGTTTCGCTCAGATTCAGGTTTTCATCATACTATAGTCAAAGCACTTTCAACCACAGCCTTTACCTTTTGTTAATAAATAGGACAGTGGCGCGTAACACAGCTGTGATAATAAGTGTAAATGAATGAAGCTATCGACGACAATAGCGCTAAGCGATTGATACTGCTATAAATAGCTTATTATTATAGTCACTGTATATGCTTGCTTACTTTTCACTTTGATAGTGGGTTGTGATAAAATACGCCGTCTATTGTTTTGGTAGACTCTTAGAATCGGCTACCTCGCTATATTTTGCGCAATCATGGACTTTTCCTTATGAGTGTTACTGTATTTAATCCCCGTATCAATGACGTCGCGGCCAAATCCACCCTTTTGGTTGCAGATGATGAGTCAAGCTCAGTTGCAGCACCTGTAACGACTGATGGGAATAAAGGCGTGAGCAAAAAGGTATTCATCGCCACTCAAGGCTGTCAGATGAATGTCTATGATTCTGACAAAATGCTTGATGTACTTGGCGACTCACATGGTATGGAAGTTACTCATAATATTGATGACGCCGACGTGCTCCTGATGAATACCTGCTCTATTCGCGAAAAAGCGCAAGAAAAGGTGTTCTCAGAGCTTGGACGCTGGCGCAAACTCAAAGAAAAACGTCCCGATTTGGTCATTGGTGTTGGCGGCTGCGTGGCCTCACAAGAGGGCGATAATATCCAAAAGCGTGCGCCATATGTCGATATGGTATTTGGCCCGCAAACCTTGCATCGCCTGCCAGAGCTGTACGATCAATCCAACGAGCAGCGTGATATCGCTCCCAAAAATCGTATTGGAACGATAGATATCTCCTTTCCCAGTATTGAGAAGTTTGACTTTTTGCCTGAGCCAAAAGTTGATGGCTACAAGGCCTTTGTCTCCATTATGGAGGGCTGCTCAAAGTATTGCTCATTTTGCGTGGTGCCATATACGCGCGGCGAAGAGCTATCACGCCCACTTGATGATGTACTAGCAGAAATCGACAGCTTAGCTGAGCAAGGCGTGCGTGAGATCAATCTATTAGGTCAAAACGTCAACGGCTATCGCGGCGAAAAAGACGATGGCAGTATTTGCCGCTTCGCAGAACTGTTGCACTACGTCTCACATGTTGATGGTGTGGAGCGTATTCGTTACACCACTAGCCACCCGTTAGAATTCACCGATGACATTATCGATGCTTACGCGCAGTTGCCAGAGCTGGTCTCACATTTGCATTTGCCAGTACAAAGCGGTTCAAACGCTATACTTGCCGCGATGAAGCGTAACCATACCATTGATGTTTATATTAATCAGATCAATAAGCTTAAAGCTGTGCGTCCCGATATTCATCTGTCTAGCGACTTTATTATCGGCTTCCCTGGCGAGAGCGATCAGGATTTTCAGGATACGCTCAATCTTGCTAAAGAGCTCAACTTTGATCATTCGTACAGCTTTATTTATTCTAAGCGTCCGGGCACGCCAGCGGCAGAGCTACCTGATGATGTGAGCTTTAGCACTAAAAAAGCGCGCTTGGCAGAATTTCAAAAGGTCATAATCGACTCGACGCTCGCCAAGTCCCATGAAATGGTCGGAACGACGACTCGCGTACTCGTTGAGCAAGTTGCCAATCGTCATCCTGACTGCTTAATCGGTACGGCGGATAACACCCGTACGGTAATGTTTAAATATGATGTCGATAAAATGGACGAGCTACTCGGTAAAATCGTTAGCGTAAGAGTAACTGATTTTGTCAGCCCGCATATGGTTAAAGGTGAGCTGGTTGAAGTTTTGGCTTAGGTTAATCTGGTTTGTATTGTAGGGTGCTTTTTAAGCACCAGTTAAACTTAACGGTGCGTAGAACGCACCCTACGACGGTTCATCGTTAAGTTAAAATTTAGATATGTAGGTTGGTGTGGAGCTTGCAACACCCAACGGTTTAAATAAGAAAAGCCGTTTGCTATTCAATAGTGAACGGCTTTTTTGCGAGTAAGCATGAGTCCTTTTATGAGTGATGTCTTTTAGACCACAAAAGGACTAGCCACTTCAATCAATAAAGCCAGAGCAATCAAAATGAATATTACCCCGCAAATACGATTGAGCCAAGCCAAGCGATTGCCAACCTCAAGCCAGCCTGCCAACTGCTTACCGCCGATGGTATAGATAATTTGCCAAATCGTTTCGCTCAAAAAGAAGCCTAATGTTAGCAAGATATATTGCGACCAGAGCGGCGCTGCAAAATCGATAAATTTTGGAAAAAAGGCGGCAAAGAATAAAATCGCTTTAGGATTAGATAGCGACACCCAGACGCCAATACGAAACAGACGCCAATCACTGACACCCCTCTTTTGCGTGCTCGCTATATCAGCGCTCATCTGTTTTGCGTCTGCTACCAAGCCATCACTTTCGCCCGTATCGCGCCATGTGACGGCCCCTAAATAGATGAGATACAGCGCCCCGATGATTTTGATAATATCAAGCAGCCAAGGCGACTGACGGCTGATGACATCGAGTCCCAGTAAGGTTGAGAGCAGCAGGATAAATAAGCCCAGACTTAACCCTGCTAGCGTCCAAAGGGTGCGCTTAACGCCATAGTTCAGCCCATACTGAAACGCCAGTAGCATATTGGGGCCTGGCGTCGCTGAGATAAAAAACGTGGTGATAAAAAATACGCTAAATAGATGCCAAGACATCAGTAACCCCTACGTTTGAATTAAAATACAAATTCAATATTTAGTCTGTAAAACGACAAAACACCGCCCATAAGACGGTGTGTATTGTGCTTAACTTTTTTAGATTTTAGCTTATGAGATGGCAGTACAGCTGTCTAATAACTTCATTAAGAACCTATCACAGCGCGCAATTTCGCTAAGCTCAACGAACTCGTCAGCTTTATGCGCCTGCTCAATGCTACCTGGGCCGCAAATAATCGTTGGAATACCGCTATTGGTGAACTGCCCGCCTTCGGTCGCATAAGCGACTTTATGACGGGTATCATCACCCGTGAGCGCGGCGATTAGCGCTTGTAGCTCGCCATTATCACTATCGGTCATTGCCGGCACGCCCTCTTTTTGTGTCAACTCTATACCCGTACTCACATCGCGCTCCTGCATTTGCGCACTCAGCTCAGCTATTTTTGCTTTGATAGGCGCAATCACGTCCTCTTGGGTCATGTGCGGCAAGTTGCGATAGTCAAAAGTAAACTCGCATAGATTCGGTACAATGTTAGTTGCCGTACCGCCCTTTATCGTGCCAACGGATAAGGTAGAATATGGCACATCAAATACAGGGTCATTATCATCACGATGGCTTATCTGCTCTGCTAATTCATCAACATAGCCAACCAAACGGCTGGCATAGCTGATCGCATTGACGCCTTGATTGGTTAAGGAAGAATGCGCCGACTTGCCATGCACGCGGCAACGATAGACGGCGATGCCCTTATGCGCTGTCACCATCGTCATCAGAGTTGGCTCACCGACGATACAATAATCAGGCGTGATGCCGCGCGTCTTTAGATCCGCTAAGATCAGCGGCGCGCCCAAACAGCCCACTTCTTCATCAAAGGATAGCGCCAGATGCAGCGGACGTTTAAGCTGACCTGCATTCGATAATTTTACTGCTTTTGGCAATAACGCTAAGCTGCAGGCGATAAAGCCTTTCATATCGCACGACCCGCGACCATAAAGCTTATCGCCGCGAATGACCGCTTTAAACGGATCAGACGTCCAATCCTGACCATCGACGGGCACGACATCAGTATGACCTGAGAGCACAAGACCGCCATCGACAATATCAGCCAGCTTGCCTGCGGGCACAGTGACAAATAGATTGGCTTTGTTCTTAGCTTCATTAAAAGTCAAATCGACGCTTAAGCCTAGCTGCTTGCAGTATCCTTGTACATCTTCTATCAGTGCCAAGTTTGAGTGCCGACTAACGGTGTCAAAGCCAATCAAACGGCTAAGCCAATCCAAACTTTGTACAGGATATACAGTACTAGAATACTGAGTACTATTTTCTTGAGTACTGCTTTCTTGGGTACTAGGATCTTGAGTTACGGACATAAGACATCCTTATTTATATAAAATTAGCCTTGTTTAACGAAGCGCTGTTGCAAGGATTTGATCTCATCATCTAGGCCTGCTACTGGCCCTTCAATTGCAATGTCAGGCGCAATTTCTGTGATGGACAAGGTGTTTATAGACAGAGGCGACTCTACGCCCATATCCGCCATCCACTCGCCCAATTGCTTAGCTGAGCTGATATAGACGATACGCCCAAGGCCTGCTAGTCCGTGCGCCGCTGAGCACATCGCGCAGTGCTCGCCTGAGGTGTAAACGGTAGCTGTTGCTCGCGCAGTCTCACTCATATTTCGCGCCGCCCAGCGTGCAAGCGCAATCTCAGGATGGTAGGTGGCATCAACGCTGTTGATACGATTACGATCCTCTTGCAGCACTTGCCCATCACTATCAACGAGCACGCTACCAAAGGGCGCATCGCCTGCTTCTAGTGCCTCTGATGCCAACTCAACGCAGCGGCGCAGATGTATTTTATCCTGATCACTTATCATCATGACTCCTTGTCTTTAGCGTTATCACTATTATTTATGATGGATTATCTTGATTCATAATATCGATAACAGGCGGCATGGGCTTCGCGCGTTTTTCTTCAGCTTGACGCTCTTTGGTCGTCTTTGCATCAATAGCCAATCCTGATATCAGCGCCAAATCTTTGACCGCTTTGCGCTTACGCGTGGCAAAGCTGATGGGCACCATACGAGCGAACTCATAAAGCTCTAAATAGGACTCCTCACCGCCGTCAAACTCATCATCCATCTCTAAGCGAATCGCCCCAATTTTTGCCAGATAAGTGAGCATCTCGTTTTCATCGCTACTGATCTGACAATCAGTGATACCAAAACCAGTCATAAAGCCATTTGACCACTGTTTCAAAGCCATTACGCGCTCGTACAAATCGTGTTCGTCATCAGGTACTAGCGGCGTAAAGCCGTAGGCATCGTCTTTGTCTTTGAGTACAAATACCGTGTCCTCGGCTTCCTCAGTCAGTAGTGTCAGCGCCTCAGTAGGCAACGGCGCAAAGCTTAACTCCTCAAGGACACTAGCCCAACCTGCGGCGTCGGGCGCATAGCAAGCAGTCATAAGACCTGTCATCAACCCATGCAGCTCGCTGATAGTCACATCACTCCAGTCTTCAATGGCAGCAGACCAGGTGTTCCATCCTGAAATATTATCATTCATAAACAATCCTATTATAAAAAGTGAGCAAAACGGCTCACAGATTTTGCGGTATGGTAAGGGAGGCAATTACTTTGTTGATATAGATATTATGCGGTCACCTATGGCATTATTAAACCTAGTAGTAAAGGCAGCTACCCAAATTCACTTGCAGACGTCACTTAAGGATAACAACGGACTATGTATGACCAACTTAAAATACTAGAAAAAATGGTACTCGATATCAAAAAACAGTACCAAACTGTCAGTCACGAGCTTGCCCGTCTCAAACAGCAGCCCACTGCTGATCCAAAAGAGTTGTCAGCGCTCAAAACCAAGCTTGATAATAGTGATAAAGAACGTGATAGCACCAAAAAACAGCTGGTTGATTTTGATAAGCGCTATCAAAGCTTAGCTGAAGCGCATCATATGATTGGCGAAGAGCAAGACAAACTACAAACTCAAATCAAAACCTTAGAGCAGCAAAACAGCGATCTTAAGCAAAGCAATCAAGAGCTACAACAGCAAAACGAGAAACTGCAAAAGCAAAATAGCGACTTGCAAGAAAAGAATCAACTGGCAGCTGAGCGCACGCAAGTGGTCTTAAAGCGGTTGACCCTTATTGATCAAACAGAGAGCTGATAGCGTCATTTTAATGCGAAAGAATATTGACGATATGAGCTAACCGCCCTTAAAGGTTTTTAAGTCGAGCGCTTACCCACCTATTTCTATCACCACATTTTGTAGGATTTATTATGACTAACGCCCAATCTGATGTAGCAAAAACCAAGACGGATCAAGAGCTCCAAAAGTCAGACACGACTAAAAATGACGATCTAAAAACGCAACACTCTAGCACCAGTGCGCCAAAAATAGAGTCAACAGACAAGCTAATGCCGTCATCACAAGCACCATCGCAGCACTCTAAACCGCAGCAGCCCGCTCCTAAAGAGCCGCAAATAAAAAAGGTAGATATCGCTATTGCTGGCAATAAATACCCAATCTATTGCCCAGTACATGAAGAAGAAGAGCTGCGTGCGGCAGTATCTTATATTAATAACTACGCGCTAGATCTTAAAGCTGAAGCGCCTAATCTAAGTCAAGAAAACTTACTCGTTCTATGCTGTTTGAACTTGTACGAAAAGATAAACACTAACAATAAAGTCAATGACGCGCGTCATGACGAGGATAAAAAAGCAGAAGGCTTACTAAACAAAATTATAAAAGACGCGCAGTCGGTATTGTAAGCTTTTAAAAACTAAACATTAGCAATACGTCTTGCCCGCATGGAAGTCCGCTTGATGCTCATAATTACAAAAAAATAGCTCGCCTGTTTTATCCAATTGAACAGCACTCGTTGCCGTAGCGTTTGCCTCATGATTGATAACTGGTGAGGCATGCTCAACGACGCCGCGATATTCAGCCAAGCTATGACCACAAAAGTTGCATATACGCGGGGTTGTGACATCACCCTCTTTTGGCATCATGCTTTTGGGCGCGCGCGGATACATAAACTTATAAAAGCCCCACATGCTAACCCAAATGATTATAAAAATAACGACAGCAGCGAACACAGCAATGCTCCTTTGATTGATCACAGATAAATATAAGATAGAGTCTACGTAAATAATCGCTATAGCACTATCGTTATACTGTTAATAAAAAACTGGCTTTATAGGCCAGTTTTTTATTGATTATGAACTATCGCCGCACGCTTAGAGTTGTAACTCACTGATATCCGCCACCGTCAAGAACAGCGCGCGCACTTGCTTAAGTAGGGCTAGCCGGTTGGCTTTGAGCGCAGTATCTTCGCTATTGACCATCACCTTATCAAAGAACTGAGTAAGCGGCGCGTCTAAACGCGCGAGCGTTTGCAGTACTTGCGTATAATCTGCAGTTTTAAGAAGCGGTGCGACATCGTTTTGCGCGTGCTGCAGTGCTTGATATAACTCTTGTTCGGCGGTCTCACTGAGCAGCTTCTCATCGGCACTATCTGATACATCGCTCTCAGACTTGGCCAAAATATTTGCCACGCGCTTGTTAGATTCTGCAAGCATACCCGCTTGAGGCAGCTCACTAAAAGC
>NZ_JBQQFC010000018.1:0-21644 GCF_052258445.1 Psychrobacter sp. T6-1 | reverse complement strand
TACGGACGTCGATCAGCCTAGAAATCTTGCAAAAAGCGTTACGGTTGAATAGGTTTAAAGCGTAAAAATGAGCGTAATGTACGCGAGTAATAAAGTATCATACTGAGTAATAAAGTATCATACTGAGTAATAAAGTATCATACTGTTGACTCCGCTATTACCCCCTGCTAAAGTTTATATAACTTTAGCAGGGGGTTTTTATGCTTTCAAAAAAACAAGAAAAGTGGCTTAAAGAAGGTAGAGGTCAGGGGGAGTTTGCCGATTACAAACCTTGGATAAAAATATCTGATATATCGTCGTCAGGTCGCTCCCATAGAGTTTTCGGTCACAAAACGAGACGTACTCATCATTTAATGTCTGATTTAGAGCTAGCAACATTTCTATTTCTTGAATGGAGTCAAGAAATCATAGATATTCGAGAGCAATTTCCTCTTAAATTTGATGAAACTTTTCAGATTGCAGAGAATATGCAAGTAAAGCACCCTGCTATTAGAGGCAATACTCATGTTATGACATCAGACTTTTATGTTGTGAGCTCTGATAAAGAGCTTAGCCAATTTGTTTTGCAGGCAAAATATTCAAAAGACCTAATGAAGTCCAGAACTATAGAGAAACTAGAGATAGAGCGTCGATACTGGCACTCTAAAGGTATTTCGTGGCAGATAATCACTGAAAAAGACATACCTATAGCCATTCAAAATAACATTAAATGGCTATATCCAGAAACTACTCTAAATAGGTCAATTGATACTCAAGACAGTCTGAATTTTTACGCTAAGGAATTTACCAAATATCCTGAAAAAAGCATTATTGCTGTGTGCAAAGATATTGATACTGCATATTTCAGTGAGGTAGGCAATTCGCTTAATGAGTTGAGAACATTATTAGGGCTAAGGTTCTTCACATTCGACCTTCGCATAGACTTCAGAAAGCTAAAGTGTAGCGACATTCAAATAAGTAACTCTCATTATTGGGACTTGATGACTGAGGAGCTTGGATATGTTGCGAATCAATGATGTTTATAGTAATCAAGGTTCAATGTATAGAATACTAAGCCTTTTACCAGAGCAAGTTGTTTGGATTGAGATTGATCGTACATCCGCATTGCCTGAACTTGTACTTATTAAGGATCTAGTAAATCTGATTGAAGAGGATGTGTGTTATATCACTGACGACCCTCATCAGAGTTTACTGTTACAAAATCCAAAAGATGGCAGTAAAGCTCAGTTAAAACGAGATGAAAGTTATGAGCTTATTAAGCCTATTGTAAGTCACCCTTTATATTACCTTCCAGAGGAACGTGCAAAGTTCATTAATGAGATTGTTGACTCTAAAAGAAGTACAAAACAAACGCTATATCGGTTACTTCGTAGGTATTGGCAAAAAGGCCAAGTACCTAATGCTCTACTTCCGAACTATAAGAATTCTGGAGCGAAAGGAAAAAAGCGTATTGCTAAAGATAAAGAGCTAGGTAGGCCTAGACTTTATAAGGAAGGCGTTGCTGCCGTTATTAACGAAGATGTAGAAAGGCTCTTCTCAATTACTATAAATAAGTACTTATTAAACGATAGCAAGCATACAGTCGTCTATGCTTACCGAAAGTTTAAAACAATCTATCGCTCTTTAAATCCAGATGTTAAAGAAGAAGACTTTCCTAGTATCTGGCAGTTTAAATACTTTTATGACAAGAACTTTACTTCCGTTCAAAGACTCAAAGCGAGACATAACAAAATTAGTTATAACAAAGATGTGAGACAGTTAAGATCGACTGTTAATACTCAAGTTCTTGGACCTGGCTCACGCTATGAGATCGACGCTACTATTGCAGATATTTATCTAGTATCTGATTCAGATAGACAGAGTATTGTAGGTCGTCCAGTTATTTATTTCGTTACAGATGTGTTTAGCCGCATGGTAGCAGGTTTTTATATTGGATTTGAAAATCCTTCCTATGCCACGAGTGTTCAAGCCTTAGAGATGGCGGTAGCGGATAAACAAAGTCACTGTAAAAATTATGGCATTAATATCACAGCTGATGACTGGCCATGTATAGGCTTGCCAGATGCAATTCTCGCAGATCGTGGAGAGTTACTAGGTCATCAAATTGAGACCTTGGAAAAAAGCTTTTCAGTTCGAGTAGAGAATACACCTCCTTATCGTGGCGACTTAAAACCTATTGTGGAGCGTTACTTTAAGACGATGCAGGCAAAGTTCAAACCATTTGCGCCAGGAGTAGTCACAGGGGTTAAAGAGAAGAAAAAAGGTGGCAAAGACTATCGCCTAGACGCCGCTTTGACAATTTCAGATTTCAAAAAAATTATTATTAATTCAATTTTGATGCATAACAATGCTCATCAATTAAGTCACTATGATAGAGATAGTGATATGCCGTCTGACTTACCTTTAGTTCCTATTGAATTATGGAATTGGGGATTACAACATCGAACAGGTAGGCTTCGTGCTGTCTCAGCGGATGCTTTATACATAGCGCTATTACCTCGAAAAAAAGCCACCATTTCAGATTTAGGTGTCAAGCTTTTTGGTAATTACTATATTTGTGCTGAAATAAGAGAAAAAGGCTGGCTTCATCGGAAAAACACAATCAATAGACCTAAGTCTATTAAAGTTGCTTACGATCCTTTAGATGCGAATACAATTTTTATCTTTTATGAACAAGATAGCCTCAATTATTGGAAAGCCCATTTATCCGATAGATCAAGAGAGTTTAAGGGCTGTAGTTTTTGGGAAGTGTGGCAAATACAAGAAGAGCAGAAAAAAACAGCTGCTAATCAGGAGCTTAAAAGTAGTTTCGCATTAGAAACCCTTGAACGAGAAAATGAAAAAATCATAAAAGAAGCTATTAAGGCTAAACGAACAGCATTTAAAAGCAAGTCAGCTCAGTTAGCTAATATTAATGATAACAAAAGGTTAGCTAAAGATAAGGAGCGACAGGACAGGCAGAGAAATAAGTTTAAAAAAGGTGAGTTAATTCAACTGCCTACGACCAAAAAAATCACGAAAAGTCAAACTGAATTTGATGATGAGGAGCTAGCGCTTAAGTTCCCAATTTATCATGATATTTTATCTGAAGATGACTGATTATAGAATGTTGGAGACAGTAATGATTAATGCAGTTTATAAAGAAAGCTTTGGTTCTTATAAAGGGAATCCCTTCATTGAAGCACTGCCTGACATCCTAGAACCAGAACAAGTGGTTAAAAAACTTAAAGGTAATATAAAGCTCAATCATTCTGACTGTCAGGCTTCCTCTTCTATTCGAGCACATTTGATATCTCAAATGATGGGACTGTTTTTTCAGCCTATCAACCGTCATATTGATCTTGAGAAGAAGTTATCAATAATGATTCGTGAAGGCTATGTTGGACGTAATCCTAAAGACGGCTCTTTAAATACTCATCTTCAAAATGGCTATGAGCGTTTAATGTCTGGTAAGAACGATATGGTTAGATTTCCTACTGTGACCTCTACAGCTCGTAGCTTGGCATTTATAGGTTGCTCAGGTAGCGGCAAGACGACCACCCTTAATAAAATTCTATCGACTTACCCTCAAGTTATTTATCATTCAGAATTAAACTTTACTCAAATTGTTTACTTAAGAGTAGATTGTCCGCACGATGGTTCACTTAAAAGCTTATGCCTTCACTTTTTTAGAGCAATTGACCAAGCTTTAGACTCTAATTATGAAAAAAAGTATGCGCTAAAACGACACAGTATTGAAACTTTATTGAATTTGATGCGTCAGATTTCTAATCATCATGCTATCGGACTGTTAGTAATAGATGAAATACAACATCTCAGTGTTAATAAGTCTGGCGGTGCTGAGAAAATGTTGAATTTTTTTGTGACGCTAGTAAATACGGTAGGTCTTCCTGTCGTTATGGTTGGAACACCAAAAGCTAGATTTATATTTGAAGGAGACTTAAGATCAGCTCGACGTGGAGCAGGTTTTGGCTCGGTTTTTTGGGAGCAGATGGCACAAGAACCAAATATAGTTTTAGCAGATGGTAAAATATATAAATCTGAATGGAACAGGTTTACAGATAATTTGTGGAAGTATCAATGGTTGAAAAAAGCAGATATTATCTTATCTGATGATGTAAGAAGTCGTTGGTATGATCTGTCACAAGGCATTTTAGATATCGTAGTTAAGCTTTTTGTACTAGCTCAACTCAGAGCCATAGATTCAGGGATAGAGCGTATTACGGTTAAACTACTGCAGACCACTTATGATGAAGATCTAAGACCTATACATCCTATGATAGAAGCCTTGCAATCTGGTAGAGCAGACAAAATTGCCGAGTTTTCAGATCTAGTAGTACCCGACATTGATAAAAAGTTACTGCAGCTTCAAAGTAAGCTACATCAAAAGAAGTCTGAGTTCGATGAGGTATCAGAATATCAGGGGTGCGAACTAAGCATCAGATTACATCGTATGTTAGTCGATATGGGGCAAGACTCTCCTCTACTAATACCGACGGTTAAACAAGCAGTTTCTGAGCTACCTGAGGCATCTATGGCTGATTTGATACCTACCATTTTAGAATGGTTGAAAGAGGTTAAAGTTGGAAACAGATATTTAAAAGATGACTCTCGAACGATTGATCTTACCAAAAAATCGAATTATATCAAACCAAAGGATTGGCATACGCTTGACTCTGAAGATTTACGCTATCAGTTCACTCAAAAAGAAAGGGATGATTCATTTTATGAACACTTAAAAGATTCTACATCGCTAATATTTGATATCAATGATTGGCTACCTAAGGTGAGTTGATATGATCAATCTCCCTATTCCGTATGACGAAGAGCTAATTTATAGCACAGTTGCTAGGTATAAGATTAGAGCTGGGTTGATTAGTCCAAAGCAGTTATTAGATGATATTTTTGAAGACAGAGGTGTGGTTGCAACCGTTGATTTGCCATGCCATTTATCTAAAATAACGAATCACTATCCTCATAACCGTTTTAATCTAAATTATATTGCATACCAGTATACTCTTTTTCCTTTGTATGCTCCTTTTATCCCTGAGTCTAGGCGACAAGAATGTTTGCAATGGATGGCTAGTCATTCACAAGGCTCTATTCACTTAGCAATAGGGAGTAATGCATCAAGACTGCCCTCTGTAAAATATATCCGTTACTGCCCACAATGTTTTAATGAGCAGTTTAAAGCCTATGGTGAGTGGTATTGGTCACGTATGTGGCAAATCCCAGGCATAACTTGTTGTAGCAAGCATGGAACATTAGCGGATTCTTCAGTTGAATATCGCCCCAACTCCCGTCATGATTTTATTGCCCCTACTCCCCATAACTGTATTTTAATGCAACAAGAAAGCATCAGTAAAGATGATAAGTTTCTCATCTCTAAAACAATTGAGCTTTTCTCCTTAGCCGAACAATCTTCTCCGACTTTTGCGCAGTGGACTACTTTTTACCACGGTTTAGCTCGATCTAGTAATTGTATAAGAGGTTCTAAACATATTGACCACCTTCGTATACTAGAAAAGGTAAAAAAAAGATGGTCATTAGAGTTATTGGAAACGAACAATCTTCATAGACTTAACAGTGAAACAGGTTGGCTTCGCGGTATTTTTCGTAAACATCGTAAATCGTTCAGTTATCTTGAGCATATTGTTGCTATTGAGTCTTTATTAGAGCAAGAATGGTCTTTTGAAGAAATAATGGTGCAGGTGAAAAGCCAGACAACTTCATTGCCAAGCAAAATTACACAAGCAAAAAGTAACATAAAGCCTGACAGTGAACTGATAGAAGCTAATCGAAACATCTGGATGGGACTGATTAAAGAAAACCAATCTATCAAAGGTGCTAGAAAAATCAATCAAGCTCTTTATGCATGGCTATATCGTAACGATAAGACATGGTTTATTAATACAAACAAAAACTATCATCAACGTCACATACCTAAAGGATTCACTGTAGATTGGCAAAGGCGAGATAGCGAGTTTGTGAAGTCTTTGATCAAAATAAATGATCACACATGTTTCGACTTAACATTACCTCGTAAATCAAAAAAGTGGTGGATGAATCAAACTGATTCAATCTCAATGATTGAAAAAAATCAAGATAAGCTACCTTTAGTCTCAGCATTTTTGAACAGATATAGCGAAGACATTAGTAACTATCAAATAAGACGGTTAAGCCATGTGTTGATTGGTAGTATATTAAACAACCAGACTCTACAGCGTTGGGAGGTATTACGACTGGCTAAATTGAGTGATGAGCGCATTACTCCTGAGTCTAGTCGGTTCCTAGAAAAGGCGCATAATATAGCAGATATGCGAATAAATAAGGTAAGCATATGATGGTTAAAGGTTTTCCTGTAGACTCAAAAATAATGTACGTTGCTAATGTCTTCAAATTTAAACATTCGAAGACATGGAGCCTTGAGCTATGTGTAAAAAGCGATAGACAAAAACAGGTATTACATACCAGGCTATCAAATCTACCAGCTCTCGCAAAAAGAAGAGTTATAAATCCTTCAGATGGGCAGTCTCGTAAGGGTGGTTATTCGTTTTTTTTAAGTAATATCTCTACTGCTAATTGGCAAGTAGGTATCGACTCAGAAGGGGGTGGTAACACCTTTGTATTTGACTATATCAGAGCAGATGATTCAACAGTAACGGTCCATATACCACAGATTGAATTTGCACGAGTTTTATTTTTCCATAATGCTTATCTTGCTCGAAACTGTATTGATCACGGATTACTCAGTAGAGAGTTTTGGATTAAAGACATGCAAGATGATTCGGTATTGGTAAATGTTTTGCCTATAAGCTCTCTACCTTTAAAAATTTTTGATCATGAAGGCCAAAGACGCTTACTGGCCTGGATACTAATAGACAAGAACGCCCGTTCTTCCTATGAAAGTATTGCAAAAAATTTTATTGAAGAAGTTCAGGAAACTGAAGACAAAAAAACATGGCGCTTTAAATTCAGTCCGCCACGGCTTGATAATATCTCGCTAGAGACTAGAGGCCAGTTGGATAAGGACACTGACAATTACTATATTCATGAAATTCTAGGTATCAGTAATATTTCTTCCTCTTTGCCTAAAAAAGTGCCGTTTTATAGTGAGAAGTTCAAAGCTAATAAGAGAGGCGGCGATACAGGTAACGCAGCTAAGCCAAATGGTTCAGTAAGTAGTGATACTATTGATGATCAGCAAGAAGCAGATATTGACTCTAAACCGAAAACGATAGAGGTGCCAACAACATCCTTTAGCTTTGCAACTCCAATAGAAACTCGAAAGGTTGTCAAAAAAAGAGTTCCAGGCGCACAAGGAGCAAAAACTGAAGATTATGATGAGTTAGTAGAACTAGATCTTGGTACAGATGAGACCACAATTGACGGCACAGCATGCCAAGCGGACTTTGCAGGTCTTGATGATGACAGCGATGTTTTAGAACTGTATATGCAAAGATTTGAAGCCTTTAAGCTACTCATCAAAATGTTATTAGAACGACCTAAAACTGACTGTACTGAAAAACTACATTTTTTACCTGCTGTTGGGCGCTCTAGGCTACATAGAACGATGGACGGCAATAGACGGTCTTTACTTGAAGTAAGAGTCAAAACTGATACTTCTCATTTCGTCATTTTGGAGATAGATACTACTGACAACTCTAAGCCAATATCGACCTTAATAATAAAAACCAATGATTTAGATTACTGGAACGATCATATGGATGAGTTTCTGATCTTAGTTGTTAAGAGATCACTGCGTTGGCCTAATTCCAGTTATTTAAAAAAATTTGACGATGTGCACACCTTGAACCATCCTAAAGGTATGCTCGAACTTACTGAAAGTAGTGACGATTTTATACGATGGCAAAAGCGATTGGATACGGTTCTAGGTTTAGCTGAATGATTGCGGATGCTTAATATAAAAAACGAGCATAATTATATGGTTTTCATTGAATGAGTAGTTTTGTCACTCTTAAAAACATCTCATCAGTTTCATCACTTGCTATAGAAGCAACAGCCGTCATACCCCAGAATAATTCACCAAATAGCTCAATAGCTATTAATAAGTGCTCAGCTGATAAATTAATGCTTATGAATTTAGAGGGTATATGCAAACCTTCATTAGTTCGACTAAAATACAACGACTTTTCTCTAAGAGCTGAGTATTTCCCTGTTTCATAGTTCATTATTATCTCTTCAACTCTCTCTTTACCAATACTGTTATATAAGCGTTCAGAAAATAGAAATAAAGGGTCGATAGAGATCCTATGCTTTTTGCCATGATTAAAGAGAGGGTCTTTCGATCGCTTCACTCTCTGCTTCGTTTCTAGCTCTCCTCTTGAGCGCATGTGACCAGCGTGCACTTTGGCAATTTCCTCGAATACAGTAATAGATAAAAATAGCGAAGGTGCTGCACTGTCAGCCATTAATAAGGTATATGAAGCTTTTATCAAATCAAAGATATGCATAATAGCAGCGTTATACTCATCTCTATTATGTAATCCTATATAACCATCAGAAATTGATAGAGATGCTTCGTATGCTATATGGTGACCTGTACTTTTCACTACGTTACTCCCTGTTAATGAATATCCATGACAATTGCAAAGCCTTCAATAGCTTTCGGTATTCAGCTGTAGCAAACTGTATAAGCTACCAGTCCTAGAACGTGGAACTAGATAGCCTATTTTTTGAGATGAAATATCTATCCTAAAGACTTCAGAAGCTTGTTACTATCTAAATTATAGCCTGCTTCACTGAGCTCTTTTGATAGCACCTGTTTCCAAGCACCAGCATTATCTAACTGGTTCCAAATAACACCGCTAAAATCTGTCGGAATGTCTAAGTCACCTGATTTGAATGCACATACTTTATGCCGTCCGAGCTTCCCCATAAAATAACCTAACTCTAGAATCACATTTTGACGTGCTCGAGGTTGGTAATTATCTGCATTTTTCGATTTACCCATATCATCTGGAGTCAGTAATATAATTGCAAACCCTACATCTGCATAATGCTCAATTTTTTCAATAATCGTTTTATTACCACTTGCCTGTTCATGAAGAACAATAGCTTCAAAGTCATTTTTTTCTAGAAAACGCGCCATCATTTCTTTTGCATGATCGTCATGCCCATGAACGACAAATATTTTTCTATTAGATTGAGCTACAGCGTTAGCATCATGTGTCTTAAGCTCAGGCTCAATTTTGCTATTTGAAGCAACATATTCTTTGTAGTCGCGTACAAAGGGGATTATTAGCCCTCTAACTAAGTTATGAATAGAGGAGATTATTTTACGGTCGCGGCTATTAAAAAATACATGCGCAAAGTTGGAAGCATAATCTGTGTTATTACCTAGTTTTTGGACTAATGCATACTTTAAACCTAAATCGTTTTCATCATCACCAGTCCATTGTAATTTACTAGTACCCACCATTCCTTGCTGAGTAGCATAGCTCGCCTCTAGAAACTTTTCTAAATCAATATTTTGAGTAAGTGTTTCATTGAAAGATTGTAAGTCTTCATGGCGTAATAACTGAGCTAGTTTTTCAAGCAACCCTTCATAGGTTTGACTTTGTGAGGCTTGGAGATCTAACAAGGTATTATCGATTTTTTTGAATAGATCAACGGCCATTTTCATTCTCCTCACTATCAGCTTGTATTCTTGCTTCACTTGCTTTATCTATAATCATTTGCCTATATTCTGCCTTGATGCCGTCAGCCATGTCGATAGCCACGGGATTTGAAGCGTAGTTTTCGAACTTTTTGTCAACCATATTTTCCATTTGAACAATAGCTAACTCAATGCTTTCAGCACTTTCAGCGTCAAACTGTATGGTTCCTAGATCACCTTCAAGCTCACGTGTCACTTTTCCCAACTCACTTAATGTCTTGTTTAGTTGATCCAGCCCTTTTATCTCAAACATCTTATCTACTCCTGTTTCATGACTATCAGTTTTTATAAAGTTATAATAGCAGGTTAGTTCGTTAACAGTGCATATTAGCCAAGCATATACGTCAGTATATGTCGCTTGAAATATTTACATCATTGTTTGGATAGAATGACTTCGTCATAATGGATTTTTTCCTAAATTCTATGTAACTGCTGTCTATCCTACATCAATACTTATAAAGGGTTTGATAAAGATTCTCTTACTTAGCGTTCAAAAACGGCAGCACCTTTGCTTTATAACTAAGAGTATAATCTTCCAAAAAACTGGCATATAAGGATGCCAGAAAATCTAGAATACAGAAGGATAGTTACTTCATATTAGAAAAATTAGATCCCTTAATAAGGTTTATGTTTCCTATAGCATTAGCATTAGCATTAGTTATTATTTTTATATCTGGGTTTTGGGACGATTACTGAGACCAGGACTTAATGGTAAGCTTTGTATCAGAGCTTGGAGAAAATGATATTAAAAAAGAGCCTAAATCTTTCTGAATTAGCTAATTGTATGAAATAATAATATTATTACGTTCGATTCTGAATTAATCTTTGAAAGAAAAATACTAAAACGGATTATCAGTACTATGGAAAACGAAGAAAGTTTGTTCACGTTAGAAGGTCTCAAGGTAGAGAACCTTAAAGCAGCTAAAATTGATAAAGATGTTTTGATAGAGATATATCGAGACTATATAAAAAATCAAGAAATACTTAAACAGCAAGCTGAGTACTTTGCCAATATCTTACATCTTGGAGAAGAGATTAATTCAGTAAAAAGAAGAGTAAAAGATCCACTGCACTTATTAACTAAGATAGTAAGGAAGAGAAGGAAAGCCATTGAGGATAAAGAAGACTCTCCATACTTAGATATCAGTGTCGATAACTATAAAAGCATAGTTAACGATTTGGTTGGAATTAGAGCTATATACCTCTTCAAAGAAAACTGGGCATTAGTAAATAATTTTATACTAGATCATTTTAGTGTATGTAAAGATGAAAAAATTACGATAAACCATGCTATCGATGATGATTTAAGTTTCTATTTAGAAAGTGGAGGTATGAGTAATGATTATAACTATGAACTAGAAGAAAGAGTTTCTCGATATCGTTCCACACATTACATTATAAGTGGTATCTCACCCCAAGTTTTCAAATTTGAACTTCAAACGCGTACTATATTAGATGAGGCATGGGGAGAAATAGATCATCATATCCGTTACCCAGATTTTGAACATAACGAAGATCTAAAACGTAAAATGTCCATTTTAAATGGTGCTATCAGTGGATGCGAAGAGCTTACCTCAAACTTTTTCAAAGATTTTAACGAGCTAAGGATTAAGATCAACAATGAAAGTGAATTATTAGATGATGAAAGCCCATCTGAACCGTCATCGACTCAAGAAGAAACGAGTAATTCTCGCTCCAACGTTACAGAGTTTATAGAAGATTCTGCTAAAGTCACAGACGAACTGTGGGACAGACTGATTGAAAGTGCTGAGATAGCCAGAGCTAAAGAAAGATTACTAAAAAGTAAGGAAGTAGTAAATCACAGAATGATCAATGAGAAACACTTCAAGAACAGTAAGAAAATGTTAGAAAACTACCTATTACGTGGCATAGTCTTAAATCTAGAGGGAAACCCAAATATTAAGAAGTCTGAGCATAAAAAACCTTCTACTTCCATTCATCAGTACAAAAAAATGATTGGAGACGTATCTAAAGATATTCCTATCAAAAAAGATGATGAAGAGGAAGGGGAAGATTAATATTGAAAGTATCTTAAGAGACGAGACCTTCCTGAAATTTGTTTGAGTACTGCTAAAAGCTAGCTACACAATTTTTAGGAAAGGTTCAACTGCTGGTTTTTTAATAGTCATAAAAGACAACAGTTATTTATGACTGTTAAAAAACCACTTAGGTAGCGCTTGCATTCAGTTCAATGGTTTTAAAGGTATGCGGTCTAGCTTACCGAGTAATTTATACGAGATCTTTCATTTTAATCTCTAGCGCATCACATATCTCATACGCCTTCTTGAGCGTAATATTTTTCTCACCGCGCTCAATATTTCCCATATAACTTCGATCTATACCTGCCATCTCTGCCAGTTTTTCTTGAGATATCCCTTTGTCTTTTCGCACCTCACGAACGCGCTTTCCAAAGGCAAGTATACGCTCATCTGTCGTCATCTCATTAACCACTGCTAAAAATAGCAATACTCACAGTGGTGGGCTATAATATCCACGGGATATAGTCGGTATTAAGAGGTGGGTGTGAAAACTGAATTAGAGTATCAGCCAGATATTACAGAAACTAATAAGCTTATCTGTGAAAGATACTGGTTAAGAGAAGGCGATAAACGAAGTGGCTTTATATATACCTGTAGAGAGATAGGTCAAGAGTTTGACTCTAAGCATCAAGATATACCTAGTATCGTTAAGGCAAATGCTCATCTAGTCGTACTAGATTGCCAGTGTGTAGACTGTGGTAAACCTAAGATTTGCTATACTCGTTCACAACTTATTCACTTAAAGCCTGATAGGTGGCAATGTGACGAGTGTTGGAACATTTTTCTAGAAAGAAGAGAGCAAGAGCATCTAAAGCATTGTCTTGAGCAAGAACGTTTAAAAGAAGAGCAAAGACAAGCAGCTCTTGAATATATTAATGATTACAGAGGCACTCAATTAGCTGATGTCCCGTCAGTAACTGATCTTCATGAAGTAGATAGGCTTTTACTTGCTGCCACTATAGACAGCCTAGGAACAGAGAATCTAAAAACAACGATATCTCTACGTAACAATCTATCATTAGCTTTGTCACCATTCTTTGGGTTGGATGAACATATACTCCATCATCTTTTTAAATTGAACCTACTCCTATTAGCTCCTGAAGAGAACTATGACTACGTTAATGTTAATAGTAAACGAGAACTAGAAATTGATTATCATCAGGTAAATTTTGAGTTTGCTTATGGTACTGACGATCTCACTAAAGCAATGTTGGATGCTAAATCTAAGAAGAATATCAGTTCCTTAGTAGCTAATCCTCAGTTTGAAAGTTGGTGCCAGCAAATACAGCTAGGAGAATGTTTGAGCTATTTGATTACTAGGTCAAAGCTAAATGACTTGGCACCGCCTATTGGTGAAAAGCTCGTAAGCCTATTTAGAGCGTGTTTAGCTGAATGTTCTGTATCTGTTATGCACTATATAATTTATAAAGCAGTTGAAAGTGCGGCTGCATATGTACGAAAACCAAATATTACTAGGAAGCACGCATCAAACTCTATTTCAGGTAACATCGAGCGGGTCTTTGGTAAGATATGCAGTGGCAGTTGGCATCCCAATAAGTCATTTCGTGACGCTAGTCATGCCCAGTCTGCTATGGCTAAAGTCTTTTTCGACTATGTGTTTGGAATAGAGGATTGTGGTTTTAACTATACTCTCAATGAGCTATTTAGTCCTTATAAACCGAAGCAGGTTCTTGAACAGATGGGTTATTCAACTCTCGGAAGTGCGCAAAGTACAAACTACTCAATTACAATCAATGATTTGAAGTAGTGTAAAACACAAAGAACCAAATCTAGTATGAGGAACTTATACTAAGGCCAAATACTAAGTGTATTTGGCTTTTTTAATAACTCTAATAATAAACTAGAAAGTAAGGCGACAACAGTTGTCGTATATTGTTGAGTTATTAATAAGAGCTGATGCCTAAAGCACTTAATAATACGATAATATTGATATGATTATGGACACTCATAATAAAAGTGAAATGAAGTAGACTGAAATAACTCAAGAATTTAAAACTTGGTTTTATATATCATAGAAAGGATTAAAGATGCTGAAAACGGATGAAGCCTTAAGCATAGCAAACGAAGACAATACGAAACCAGTTATAAAAGATATCAATAAGCTTCTACGTGTCGCATTAATCAACAGTTACCCTAAAGGTCAAAGCCACCTCATTGAAGTTGGTGATAACACAATCATTACGGGGCGCAATAGCGCAGGCAAAACCACCCTGATGGGAGCAGTCATTCCTTTTTTTGGCACTAGATTGAGTGAGGTTTCTAAAAAGAATGAAGCGGTTAAAAGCTTTATTGACTTTTATATTCCTTATGATGACAGCTACTTGGTTTATGAATACAGAAGACAGGGCGAAAAAAAATGCGTGATCCTCAGGCGGAGCAGTGAGGGGCAACAAATTTTCAACTTTATCAATGCTGGATACAATGAAACCTGGTTTGTCACAAAAGATGCTACCAATCAGCGAAGGTTTAGGCAGTTTGAAGAAGTTAAAAGCACAATCGAATCTCAAGGTTTTAACGTCTCAAATAATATCAAGCAACTGGCTTACGAGGCCATCATATCTAATTGTCCTAATAGGCGCTTAAAAGCCTCTATTCGTTCATCCAAAGCTCTACAAACCATCAATGAGCTTCGTCCTGATTACTCACTGGCTGTCGGTAGAGGTAGTTTCTACGGGTTTTCCTTAATCGCTAGCAATATTCTAAAAAGTAAAATTGAGTTTGATCAAATATGTGAGTTTTTGGTTGAAGCAATGAAGACAGAAAATAAAGTTCAGAATAATGAGATTTCTATAGACTCACAAGGGGTTGATACCAATAAGTGGCTTTCAGATCGCAACTCATGGAATGAGGTTGAGCAACTTAGAAGTAAGTTTAACGAACTAGGCCAATATGTTGAGCAAAATGCTTCTAATCAAAACACCCTATCGATAATAGTTAAGACGCTCAGAGGCTTAGTCAAAGCCTTTGATATAAAGATCGTAGAAAATAAAACCATTGAAGATGATCTCAAATTAAAAGTTGAAGCTATAGAACAAGCAATTACCCAGATTAAAATTGCTTGGGATAAAGAAAAAGGCCAATTGCAGAATGAAGTAGATGATCTGAGCTCTAAGATAATAAAGCTTAAAAGAGCGAAACGAGATTTTGAAGAGGGTGTACCTGGGCATCATCAACCATTGGCCATATTACAAAATATGATTAGAGAGATCCCGTCACTTGAAGAGCAAATAAAGCACGAGAATGAGCGACTCAAAACTCTACGCAAAGACGAGATGGATGCTACTAAAGTCATCGAAAACATCAAAGAGCAACTTGCTAAAGACTTAAAGCAAATAGAGTCTAAAAAAAATGGTTTAGTTTCTCAACAAGCGTTAATGCTACAGCAGATTAAAACGGGTTACTACGAGTCTCTTTCAAACCTAGGTGATGATAAGGCTGCTAAGCTTAGCCTTATTAAAAAAGAGTACGAAATCAAGTCTAGTGCCATCAAGGAAAAACATACCCAGCTTATTATCGATAAGAATAACCTGGAATCAGAGTTAAAAAATATTAAATGTAACCTCGAGCTTGCCAAGGAAATGGAGAGCTTAAAGCTCAATTTAGACAATGCTAAAACTCAACTTAATCAGGACATAAAAAATCAAAGAACAGCTGAAAAATATCTAGATGAGACCAGTAAGGAGTATGAAAAACTACAAAGAGAGCATGAACGCTTATTAAACGATATCGCTGATAAGACCTCTGATATTGATGACCTATATGCTTTGCTCAAAGATGACACATTACTCAGTTTCCTATTGAGAAATGAAGCCGATGAAGTACTTTCGCCTTTGATAAATCAGATACGAAAAAGTATCGACCCATCCCTATTCAACCGCTCTGACCTATCACCACAGTGGCTTGCACCTAAAGAATTAGACAACGAGACTCTGTATGGGCTGTATCTTGATACATCAAACATAGACACTACTAATAATCCTAAAAAACTACTTACCCTTGAAAGTATTACTGAGCACAGACTTGTGTTAGAGGATGAGATATTAGAACGTAGAACTAATATCTCATCACTCGAAAAAACAATTCATCAAGCCAAGATTACTAAGAAAAAAGCCAATGAGGATGTCTATAAGGCAAATACCAATGTGGTTAACACTGAAAAAGATATCGAAAATAAACAAGCGACGCAAAAACAGCTAGAAATAAGAGCTGAAAACGAAATTGAAGAAGCTAAGAGTAAGATTGAGAACCAATTAAACGAAATTAATAACCAAATTAATAACCAAATATCAGCTTCCGAAACTGTTGATACCCAGATGAACATCTCTGAGCAGGAGATAGTAAGCCGTCACAAATTGGCTATTGAACAACTAGAAGAAGATAAGAAAAAAAGAGAACAGGTGGTAGAGCAACAATACGTTGAAGAAATTGAAGGCTTGAAGCTTGAAGCTGATCAGTCTCAAGAGCGTCATGATAGGGCTATTGATGAAAATGGCTACGATGATAACGTTATAGCCCAAACTATAGCCAAAGTGCAGCACCTATCCACAAAGTTAGATGTTGCTGAAAAAGCCAAAATACGCGTTAAGCACTATTACGAGTTTATTGATGAAGAATATCGAGATTTACCTATGCTGTTTGAAAAACGCAATGGTCTATCAATTGAGCTAGTAGATAAACAAGCGGCTTTTGATAAAGCTCTGATATCTAAGCAGGAAGATGTCAAATCCCTTGACGAGAGAGCCAAGGATATTAATGGTCGAATTGATAGAGCACAAATCGATCTAATAAGCATTAAAGAAAGTCTAGGTAATGCCAATAACGCTTTTGATAAAGCTTTGGTTGTGGATCATACCTTGCAGCCTGAATATACGGGACATTCTTTGCAAGACTTGCATAATGCAAGCTTAGCAGTCTTGAACGATGCCAAATCTTTGGTTCGCGACACTAAAAAGAATATGGAAAAAGGTATTTATGCACTAAAGGCCATAAGAAAGCCCTTTACCGCCAATGGGTCTATGTTTGAGAGCTTAATGTCTGACAGTATCTTACTCAGTATACCTGATCAGGAAAACTGGTACATACAAGCTAAAAAGTTTAGCGACTACCTACACAATGAGCATGAAATTAAAAAAGATACACTCATTGGCCAGTATCGAGTCACCGCTCACCAAGTTAGAGAATTTAAATCAAAGCTAGATGATGCTCATAATAGCTTGAGTAATTTTTCGAAGCGTATTAATACCAAATGCAAAGAGGTTTGTGAAAAACTAGAAGCTTTAGCCATTGAGGAGCTTCATATAGCTATAAGTTCGGGAATCAAAGAAAACAAATGGTATTCCACCTTGGCTGATTTCACTGATGCGCATCAAAGATGGGCTAATGAGGACATCCATGACACAACGCGTATGCCTAATCAGGAGCTGCTGTCCAAATTACAACTCGTGCAAGACTATATTGGTCAAAACCAGATGAATATCAAACTGTCAGAGCAGTTTAGTTTCAGTCTAAGGATCAAACAGGTCGGCGGTGAAATCAAGGAAACCAAAAGAGCAAAGGTATTTAAAGATATGGGGTCAAACGGCACCATGCGTATTGCTCAGCTCATCATTTATATTTCTTTGCTCTCAGTTATATCAACCACATCGAGCGATGAGGTCGAGCTGAAATTCTTTATTGATGAAATTGGCGTGTTAGATCCGCAAAATACTCGTGAGTTATTAAACTTGCTACAAAAACTTGGTATATCAGCAATGTGCGCCGCTCCTGAGAATCCAGATGATGAGGTTGTCCCCTTATTCGCTAATAATATTGCCTGCCATCACAATAAAACCAGAAATATGTACTCAATCTCTCAAACGGATGATATGTATATGTTGACTCAGGATTCAGAACTTGAGGAATTTGGAGTGTTTTCCTAATGAAAGAGCATGAAATACTAAGATTGTTAATGAACAATAAATTTATATGCTCTGTGAGTTATCCAGAGGCATATAGGCATCTAAGAGATAACAAAGTAGCCTATGATCGTATGGTGTCTCAGCTACAACCATTTGGGGTCAATCTAGTCACCCTCAGTGATGGGGAGGTTTATGCTGGTTTAAATAATATACCTAGTGACTCTGACAGAAGAGCAGTGGTTAAACAGTTTAATGAAATTTATCATGACATAGCGCCTATAGTAGAAATGATTGCTTGCCTATCAACAGCCGATGAAGGTAATGTATTAACTGTTGGTGAAAATCTAAGCCAAACAGAGCTGGTTTTAGAAGCAAATAATAACAAGCATTTTGCAAGTATGCTAAACGAGGTTTCTGAGATCACAGGCGCTTCTAAAAAACCCAATGACGAAAAGGTAGCTGCTCTTTTAGAAAGACTCCAGAAGCACGAAATACTGAAGTTGGTTGAACCCAATAAAAAGATTTATCGAGCAACAGGAAAAATTGGCTATATATATGATGTATTTGATTATATTGCTGAAAACATATTAGATGAGCCCACTGAAGAGATCTTTGCTGAGCAGCAAGGGCTTGGGTTATGAGTAAAGTCAGCCTCAGGTTATCGGAAGAAACAATCAGAACACTTGGTAGAGCTGTAACTGATAAAGCTGATTTGATTTATCAAGCCTACTCTCCTAATGGCTGCTATGAGTTGGTCAACGATAAACATAAACAGTATCAGATACTACAAGACAGTGGTGTTATCAGTATCAATCCTAATAACATTACCCTAGGCTCAAACTTTACAGCAATCTTAAAGAATCTGGATAGAAAGTCTCGTAATGCAAATATTGCTCCTGATATTGAACTGTCTAAACATCAGATCAGTAATGAGGTTGCCCTAGCGCAAATACAGTCAGATTCGTTTGAAGATGAAAGTGAAGAGATGATGCATTTGGCTAATATACGAGATATCTGCATCTCCATCGCTGAATATCTTGGGCGTGAGATGGCTGATATCGAGTATGTCATCAACTCTGATCTAAACAACACATCAAACGTTAAGGTAAAAAGACAGATTCTTGAAGGTTTAAATAAAAAGATCAAACTTCAACTCGAAAAAATAGAAATATTAAGTCGCGATGAACTCCGCAAACTACATGGCGAGTATACGCCAGCGGCAGCTATACTGAATGAGTATTTGGCGGATTCTATTTCTAGATTCAATCTTGAAATGGGAGTCCACTTACAAAAAATCCTGATATTAATTGATAAACTGAAAAAAGAGCAAGATCAGAAAAGTAGGAGGCTTTGGCTATTACGCAAGGCTTTAAGAAACAGTCAACTCGTTCCTGAAAAAATAGATATTGAGTATAACGATATTGTGGATAAAGGCTTAGCTTTTGGTGGTATGACTTTGGCTGGCACTTTGCACAATATTGAAACTGTAGATGACAGCGAATTTCTTTTCTCTGTGGTAGGTAAAATTAGCGCCAAAAAGCCCAAACGCAAGAGTGATAATCTATACAAAGGTGAGTATGAGGAGTTTGACCGAGAACATAAGAAACCACCACCCTCCCCTGAAAAATTGCTTGTTATGCAGTATATGGCCGATAATTGCGACATGCCTTTTACCAAAGCCTTATCTGTCAGGGAGTACTGGGATTTGTCAGGTTTGAAGCGCAAGATACGCTACAAAGCCTTTTTAGCCTTGTTCTTAAAAGTAGCAAAAAGTGATTTTATTGACGACAGGATCATTAAATCTAAAGGTCAATTTAACTATAAAGTTTATTTAAAATCACTAAACCTTTCTGATACTTGCGACACACGCTATGTCATCGATGCTAAATATATAAAGTTTAATAGAAACGAAGAGTCGCCATCAAAGGACCAGATATGGAAGTAGACCTAGAAAAATCCTTAAATACAGCGGGTAAACTTGATTACTTGAAAGAGAAGATGATACTGGGGGTGAAATTCGCTACCTATCGAAGCCCTGACAATATCCTTGTATTATTGGCGTCTTTTGACCCCAGTATTGGCTACACAGAAAATGGAAAAGTGATCATTAATATGGGTGGCTGGGGCCGTATTAGAGAGATCGTAAAAGCTCAAACAGGGATAGACCTACTCAGACACAATTTAAATGAGCTAAAAGGTAGAGACCGTGTAGATAACACAGCCATCACAACTAACGATAAATTATTAAGTAAAGCACCTACCAAAGGCTTTCTTGAGTGTCGTCTACTAGGTAGTGAAGAACATATTATTAATGTATCAAACAACTACACGCATAAGCAAACTCAAGAGAATGCCTATTTAGGTGTGGAAATTAACGACCTCACTGATTGGAATATCGATAACATTATAATCATAGAGAATTTTAATGCATTTTGTAGATTTAATGAGCAGCATGCCAAGCTAGTAAAAGGGTTAACTGGCGCAGTAACTGTGCTTGCCTATCGAGGTCATAACAATAAAAATATAACTTCTATATTGAAAGCTTTAGCTCAAAAAGACTGTAAACGCTATATCTTTGCTGACTATGACTTGGCTGGTCTGAAAATAGCTGAATCGATGTCAAAAACCCTCAAAGCTCACGGATATATACTACCTAACAAACCTTGGATGCAGACTGAAAAATATATCGAGATGAGCGTTAAAGAGAATCGTAAGAAACAGTCTTCTATTCAAACAAGTTTACCCAGCTTGACACCCTACTTTGAGCATATTCGTGATAAATATTTAGCTGTACCTCAAGAGACGTTTATGGCAAGAAAAATTCCATTGAAGATTATCGACATTTAAGCTAATTCATATGAATATGTAGAAATGATTTTCTACTGAGGTCTAAGTTAGTCCTAGTATAATTCTTAATTTTTCCATTCAACTAATAATATATAAGGTAGAGATAATGCTAGAAGTTGATTTTTTTGAGCAAAGTGGTGTTTACTTCCGAATAATTGGTAACTACTTCCTACTAGGCGATGGGTCAAGTGGTCATATTAGATATCTAAAAGAATCAGTAGAAGAGCTTTGCGAAGTAGTTCATCTTAAAACTGAAATAGATTGGGTGCCTATAGATAAATACTTAGAAGATAACAAAGAAAGTTACGGAGAGTTTGAAAACTGGAACAAAATAGCATCTGAGCTACCTGAGGACGTCTGGAGTGCTGTGCATTGGGCATTAGTATTAATTGAACAGCGAAAAGGGACGGTTGAGTTGTCTAAATCCTCAAAAGCTGAAGTTCGGCGAATGGTAGCTCATGCGGGTTATCGATTAAGTTATCTCGCTAATGATAAAGATGATAGTGTGCGTAGAGAAGTTGCTGAACAAGGGTATAATTTATCAGGCTTTATAAAAGACAGCTCTTGTTATGTGAGAGAAGCTGTTGCTGAACAGGGTCATGGTCTAGATGTATTATATAAAGACAAAATAACTGCTGTTAGAGTAGCTGTAGCAAGGCAAGGTTATAGGCCAGATGTAATGATCGATGACAAGTCGCCTTATGTTAGAGCGGAAGTAGCTAAGCAGGGATATAGAATTGATAAGTTATCGAATGATAATAGTAAAATTGTTCAACGAGCGATTAAAGAATATGAGATGAATTAAGATAGAACCCATATAGAAATAGGTGACATAAAACCCCAGAAAGTGCTTAAAACATTAGTTATTCAGCTAAGATAAATGATTTGAATATAGTATATATTAGTACTTTCTCAGTATGATACTTTATTACTCCAAAATGCAACTTAAAGTTCTGATTACTATCATCCAGTATGATACTTTATTATTTTTGGTATTAATTTATAAGTAGCAAAATCAATACTTTACGAAAATATCAGTATGATACTTTATTACTCGGTGACACGTAAAAAATCCCCACTACTGTCTTGATAGTAGTGGGGATTTTTTATTAGACATTATAAAAATACTAAAAATTATCG
>NZ_JBQQFC010000017.1:0-22137 GCF_052258445.1 Psychrobacter sp. T6-1 | reverse complement strand
CCTTAGGTATGAGGGATATACGAGCAGTTTTGCAAACACACAAACATAAAAAAACCTTCAAGCTCTATCATAGAGTTTGAAGGTTTTGAAATGCCAAAGCATTTATATATGGCGTCCCCAGGGGGATTCGAACCCCCGTTACCGCCGTGAAAGGGCGGTGTCCTAGGCCTCTAGACGATGGGGACTAGGTACTACGTCTTCAGCTGCTTTCACCATTTATGCCGAAGTGGTGCATATTCTAATAGCGTCGATGCTTACTGTCAAGCCTTTTTCGACGTTTTTTCAACATCAAATATCTTTTTTTGAGTGCACGTCTTGGATGTAGATTTTTACGTTTGAGATGGTAGCGAATCCATAGTGAGGTAATAGCACTAATCGTCAAAGCAAGTGCCATATAGCCAAAGATAGTGCCCCATACCATGTAATGTGGTTCCATAACCAAATCCCTCTTAGTAAACCTAGCACTTTCAATTACAAATCACTGAGGTTATGTTGATGACTTAGCTCATCTAAGGGATGTCTTTAGGTTATGCTAGCTATCAATAGCCATATCTTCACCAATCACATACCAAGATGTCAAAGTACAAAATAAATACTAAAGCGCTATAAAAGGCATATACCTAACCTTAAAATTAGTCGCTGTCTTATTAGTATCTATTAACCTTGAGCGATAAACCAGTGCTGGCAAACTAAAGTTACATGTTACTTATGTTTCGTTAGCATCAGCTTCTATGTGAGTGTCTGTAGGTTCTGCGTATAGTGCATTGGGTAGCATAGGGTAGTGATTGAGAATATAACAGAATAGCTCGGCTGTTTTTTGGGTATCATATAGCGCCGAATGGGCATCATTACCGTCAAACTCAAGCCCCGCCGCCTTGCAAGCGCGGGCGAGTACTGTCTGACCAAAAGCAACCGCTGCGAGTGTCACCGTATCAAACACTGAAAACTGATGAAAGGGGTTATGGTTTTTGCTATTGGTACGCACAACTGCAGCGTTCAAAAAGTTCAAATCAAAGTGTGCATTGTGACCGATTAGCACGCACTGGCGGCAGTCCTCAGCTTTTCGCACTTCTTTTAGACCCTTAAATATCCGCCTCAGAGCAGTTTTTTCATCTTCGGCAATAGCTTTACGCATTGGGTTGTTTGGGTCTATACCCGTAAACTCCAGCGCGCGCGGCTCTAAGTTTGCCCCTTCAAAAGGCTCAATATGAGCGTTCAGCGCTGCGCCAGGATAAAATACCCCTTGCTCATTCATCAAGATAGGAATACAAGCGATCTCTAACAGGGCGTCAGTTTGCGCGTTGAATCCTGCAGTTTCGACATCGACGACGACTGGTAAGAACTTACGAAAGCGCTCTTTTAAGGTCATTGGCGCTGGAATGTTAGTGGTATGATCATCTGTTTGGTCACCCACTGGTTTTATATCGGTCGTCGTATCGATAATATCCTTGTCTACTACAGCTACATTTGTATTATGGCTTGTATTACTTTGAATGGTCATATCAGGTTGTATCACTTGTTATAAGGGGTGGTGTTAAACTTTTAGCGACCAAGGCAGGGTTTCACCCGCCATGAGCGGCGTTAAAGTTGAGCCATCAAAGTAAGGGTAGTCACTGGGCACTTGCATTGGGGTTTTTACCAAAGTAATAGTACTCTCATTCACAGGCAAGCCATAGAACTGTGGCCCAAAACGACTAGCAAAGCCTTCTAATTTATCTATCTTACCGACACTATCAAAGGCAGTGGCGTACAAAGGCATGGCGATCGACGAGCTATAGCAACCCGCGCAGCCGCAAGCGTTTTCTTTTTGATCAGTAGCATGCGGCGCTGAATCTGTACCCAAAAAGAACTTGGGATTACCACTGGTCGCCACGTCGAGTAGCACCTTTTGATGTTTTTCGCGCTTTAGGATGGGTAAGCAGTAAAAATGCGGCTTGATACCACCAAGCAGTAAATGGTTGCGGTTAAACATGAGATGCTGCGGGGTAATTGTCGCTGCAATCTGGTTGCCTTGTGACAGTACAAAATCAGCGGCATCACTGGTCGTGATATGCTCTAGTACGATTTTTAGCGTTGGAAATTTTACGATAATTTGCGCTAAGACATCATCTAAAAAGCGTTTTTCACGATCAAAGATATCGACATGATCGTGCGTGACTTCGCCATGCATAAGTAGCGGCAGATCGTGTTTTTCTAGCGCTTCAAAAACATCTACCAGACCATTGATATCTGTAACACCATCTGCAGAGTTGGTCGTCGCTCCAGC
Source organism: Psychrobacter sp. T6-1 (assembly GCF_052258445.1). Taxonomy (NCBI): domain Bacteria; kingdom Pseudomonadati; phylum Pseudomonadota; class Gammaproteobacteria; order Moraxellales; family Moraxellaceae; genus Psychrobacter; species Psychrobacter sp. T6-1. The sequence continues at coordinate 19,871 of NZ_JBQQFC010000017.1, read as the reverse complement.
GGGATAGAGTTTGACCGCCTCGACGATGCCAGATTTTGCTGCATTTTCGATATCTTGTACGCTAGTATGGTCTGTCAAATATAGCGTCATACGCGGGTCAAAGCCAGTTTTGCGCTCAGCTTCAAGGTTACTCTCTTCTAGATGCCTGAGAATACGGGCGCGATAATTACGAGCCTCGTCAAAGGTTTTGATTGGTGGTACTAAGTTTGGCATGCAGATGACGCGGTTAAAACTCTTAGCTGCATGAGCGACAGTTGTCGCTAGCGCTTGATTATCACGTAGATGAATATGCCAATCATCTGGCTGCAAAATAGTAATTTGTGTTGTCGAATCAGTAGTCGGGTTCATAGCACTCTATTATTAGATGTAAAGATTGAGGAGGGTGATCGTTGATCTTATTTGGCTGTGGTCATAGTAACAGATTTGCTAGCTTGACTGAATATGTACGTCGCCTCTATGCCTAATTTATTGAACCCGCTGTTCCTGCAATTGTTAAATTTAAAGATGAATCCATACATAAAGGGCGGTTTGGCATAGTGATACTTTTGCCTATAGTAAATATGATGTACACTGAGCGTCTTATTGACCGCTTAATGTTTATTAGCACTCTTTTGTATTATCAACTTATCATAACAGGAGTTATTTATGGCTCAGCTTGATCCCAAAAATATTAATAAAATTGTACTCGCCTACTCAGGTGGTCTTGATACCTCAATCATCGCCAAGTGGCTACAAGAGACTTACGACGCTGAGGTCATTACCTTTACCGCTGACATCGGTCAGGGCGAAGAGGTTGAGCCAGCTCGCGCCAAAGCACAAGCGATGGGTATTAAACACATCCATATTGAGGATCTACGTGAAGAGTTCGCTCGTGATTATGTGTTCCCGATGTTCCGCGCCAACGCGATTTATGAGGGCGAGTACTTATTAGGTACTTCTATTGCGCGTCCACTAATTGCCAAGCGTTTGGTTGAAATTGCCAAAGAACACAGTGCTGACGCCATAAGCCATGGAGCGACGGGTAAAGGCAATGATCAAGTACGCTTTGAGCTTGGTGCGGTGGCTTTATCACCAGATGTGGTCACGATTGCTCCTTGGCGTGAGTGGGATTTGTCGAGCCGCGAAAGCTTGATGGACTATGCCAAAGAGCATGACATCGCTATCGACTATGCAGGCAACAAGACCAAGTCGCCTTATTCAATGGACGCCAACTTGCTACACATCTCTTATGAGGGCGGTATCCTAGAAGATCCGTATGCTGAAGCAGAAGAAGATATGTGGCGCTGGTCAGTCAGTCCAGAGAACGCGCCTGATGAGGCTCAGTATTTAGAGCTAGAATATGAAAAAGGTGATATCGTTGCAATCGATGGCGAAGCGCTAAAGCCTTATGAGGTGATGATTAAGCTTAACGAGATTGGTGGCAAGCACGGTATTGGGCGCTTAGATATTGTCGAAAACCGCTACGTCGGTATGAAGTCACGTGGCTGCTATGAGACACCAGCGGGTACGATCATGCTAAAAGCACACCGCGGTATTGAGTCATTGACCCTTGATCGTGAGGCGGCGCATCTAAAAGATGAGCTGATGCCGCGCTACGCTAAGATTATCTATAATGGGTATTGGTTTAGCCCTGAGCGTATGATGCTACAAGCTATGATTGACAAATCACAAGAATATGTCAACGGTACCGTACGCGTCAAACTATACAAAGGCTGCGTGAGCGTAGTCGGTCGTAAGTCAGATGATTCCTTATTTGATGAAAAAATTGCTACTTTTGAAGATGATGCAGGCGCGTATGATCAAAAAGATGCTGAGGGCTTTATCCGTCTAAATGGTCTACGTTTAGCTATCGAAGCCAGCCGTGGTCGTGATTTGTCAAAATAACGCAGCTCTATATCAATCAAAGAACAATAAAAATCTAAAGAGCAATAAGAAAGAGGCATCAAATATGATGTCTCTTTTTTTATAGCTTTTATAACCTCTTCATCTTTATAACTTCCTTACCTTTATTATTTAAAAGACTAATGCTCAGCATTGTCACTTATTTTTTCTATAACTTCTTGTTGCTGGGCGCTCTCACGCTTATCTTTTTGGACAACCTTTTGAGTCACACTAGTTCTAGGATCGGCCTGCTTTGCTTGATACTTAATCATGGCCAAAACGCTCAAGAAAGCTATGACTGCTAGAGTAATCCAAATAACAGGATTCTTCCAAAGTGGGTACGACTTAAAAGACGCGGTGCTATCAGCGCTAGTGGCTTGTGCACTGTCAAGACCACCGAGTAGTGCTAGGTTCACAAGTGGCGGCGTAGGAGCACTAGCGGGCTCTGAGGCAATCTGCAAACGATTGCGACTTAAATAGATATCAGCTATTTTTGCCAGCTGCAATAACCAGCGCTGATGCGGTAATGCAATAGCGCTCATAGGCTCGAACATGAGTAAGTCATCATGCTGATCGCGCTGAACGTTTTGGGCTGAGCGCCCAATCGCTTTTAAATAATTAGGCGTCGCTTGTTGCATGTCCTGTACGGGATGCACTTGAGTACTATCAAAGCCTGTTAGCTGATACCAATAGCTATCAAACGGCGAGATGTTGTTTGTTTTTACAATCTCAGTTCTCACAATTTCAGCCTGTACGACCTCAGTATTTGATACAGCCAAATCTGCTGGCACGTTGTTTTTGTGCTCAAGCGTATGATCAAAACGCGCTGCTGCCAAAAACTGAGGCTGCAGTGCAAACCATTTATCTAGCTCCTCACTATCTAATTGACTATATTCTGACAAAATAGCCAGCTCACGTATAGCGATGACGCATAGTGAAGTCAGTAGGGTGTTAACCTTTATAGGACTAGCATCGATCTCGTCGGCGATACGAGAACAGGCTTGCTCGATAGTGGCACTATCTAAAAAAAGGGTATCAGTAACATCGTGACGATGATAAAGCGCGCTTTTGATGGTCTCAAAGCTCATGGCATTATGTTGGCGCAGATCTTTTATCGCGCTACGTCCAAATAGCTTTTTGCTGACGGCTTGACTACTGTGACGCTGATGATAGGCAAGTAATGCGCTGACAATGGCTTGCAGGCTTGTTGTGGTAGCGCGGCGTGCTTGCGGTATAGACAGGGCTGCTGCATCGGCTAACAAGGATACTATGGGCTGCGTATCTTGATATAGAAAATCATACATCGACACGCTGGTCGGTGAAATAGTCGTCATAATCTGCTAGCATCAAAAATGTACACCTATATTACGGTGCTAAAGAGCCTGATACAATCCCCTCTTACAGATTTTATCGTCATATCCAAAAACTGATTTTTCTACTTGTTTTTTTGTTAAATTGAAACGTTCATTCTTTTAAGTGGTGTTACTACATTTGAGGATCACAACTATGGATAATAAATCCAGCAAGCATATTTTGATCAATATTAAAGCGCAAACTTTAGCGTTATGTTGTGATGAAGCTGTTCTTAAGCAGTATAGAGTCTCTACAGCCAAGAGTGGTATCGGTAGCCGGCAAGACAGTGGCTGTACACCGCTGGGTCAGCATATTATCGCTCAAAAAATCGGCGATAAGGCTTCTAAGAACACCGTATTTGTCGGTCGCGTGCCTACGGGTGAGATTTACGAGTCGAGTCTTGGCGCTCAGCATCCTAACCGAGATTGGATACTCAGTCGTATCTTATGGCTAAGAGGTCTTGAAAAGGGTGTTAATAAAGGATATAACGAGCACGGCGGCTGCGACACATTTAATCGTTATATCTATATTCATGGTACACCTGACAGCGAACCTATGGGAATCCCATACTCGCATGGTTGTATCCGCATGCGTAGTGATGAGGTTGTCGAGCTGTTTGATTGGGTAGAAGAAGGTACACCTGTCACTATCGTTGAAAGCTAAGAGCAAAGGTTAAAGGTTAAAAGCAAGCTAACTTCGACTCGTTGAACAAACAAAAAAAGACAGCTCATTTGCATAGTGCTGTCTTTTTTGATGTAAATACTACCAAAACGGTGTTTGCTCGCGAACTTTAGATAGGCGCTTATTGCAGCGTTTATGACTCTTTGCAAGCTTAGCTGCGAACCATCCTGCGCCATACAAGGCTTGGCTGTCTGTCACTGATTTTTGTTGATAGCGCTGCTGATACTGGCTGTAGTCGTGATATTGTCCTAGCGCCTTTTGTGCTTTTTTTAGACGCTTTAGCCAGCGCTCGCTTTTCTTTTTTGAATACAAAGGCGCTGCAAACGCGCTTAGGTAACGTAAGTCCTTGAGGCGGCGACGTACTTTATGCAGTGCCTCTATATCGCTGTTATTTGAATTACCAGCGCTTAACTCTCTAAAATCTTGCTCTGCTTTTAAGCGTTTACTATCTCGTTTGGATAGTATTTTTGGGAGTTTATCTCGCGCAAGCTTATTTGTCTTGGTATCAGTGCTTGCATCGCTCATGGTAAATGCAATGAGCTCAAGTAAAGTTAGCTGAAAGTCGTTAGCGCGCACCGCGTCAATAGGGGAGATTTTGATCTTGTCGATTTGCGTGCTCCAATCGACGCTTGGCGCACCTTGCTCAATAAGCGCAGGCTCGATATGCGTGATTATATTCGTCAAGTCGCGATACTCACCGAGAAGTCTTTGTGTCTGCTTGAGGATAGGCTGCCATTCAGGGTTGATTTGTTCTGAGAATTTTTTAAATGATTTTAGCGCTACTCGTAAGCGATGGATACCGATGCGCAGTTGCAGAATATGCTCGTCATCGTCGCTACCTGCCACAATGGCGCTACTGTTCGGCAGTATCTGCAATAAACAATTATGAACTGCTGCGCGTACAAATACAGGCAGGCTAGTGTCTTTATCGATATCGAAGTGCTTAAAATCTGTCTTGACCGCTGGGCTGTGCGCTTGTTCGTTAATTAATAAACCGCCACGCTCCGCTTTAGTCACTGTTGATAGGCACAGCTTATAGCGTTTGCACCATGTCTTGGCAGTAGCGAACAAAAAGTCCACTTCTCCTGATATCAGTTCAAACTCTATCTCCTGAATAGGGTAGCGCTTTTTGGTACCACTAATAATTTCACCATAATCATAGGCAAGCTCAATAGCGGTTTTATTGCCATCCTCTTTTTTACTATCGTCTTCTATGATGCTAGTGCCTTCTAGCAGGCGTGTGATACGCATGACATCAGTGACGTATTGACAGGTTAACTTTTTACTTAGTTTTTTGAGATTAAAATCTGTCAGTATAGGTTCGATTGGAGTGTCTTGATACAAGCTAAGATCAGGCAGTAGCGTATCTGTCATGAGCATGAGATTGACTTGCTCGTTATCTAATATCGCATTGTGCTCTGTGCGCGCGGCAATACCATCGCCGCCAGCTTTGATGGTCTGAACCCAAGTGTCACCCTCTAAGCGAATACGTAGACCAATACCAGCTTGAGCCAGTAGTTGCTTTGGCGTATCAAAATAATAAGCCGCCATATGCGTTTGTTTAGAGGATTTGACCTTGGTTTGACGCATCAGACCTTTGAGCCGCGACTCTGGCACTAGAAATTTCAATTCTATCTCTTGCATCATGTTCTCCTATATTGTGTAAGTTTTGCCTGCTAAGCTTGGCATACATTACAATCATCGTATGAGAGAGGGCGGCTGATGACAAGTAAAGTTTTGACGTTTTGGCAATAAAAAAGCCACCCTACGTGTAGTAGAGCGGCTTTTAGTTTTAGATATTGAGCTTAGCGTTTAAAGCCCAGTTTCTAAAGTTTGGCGATTAGCCGAACTGGTTCATGGTGTTTTTGCCACCACCAGCTTTTAGAGCGTTGTCACCTGAGAAGATCTCTTTGTGATCATCACCAAGGTCAGAACCCGCCATAGCTTGGTGCTTCACGCATGAGATGCCTTCGCGGATCTCTTTACGTTGTACGCCAGCGGCATAAGCAAGCATACCTTCTTCACCGAAGTAGCCTTTAGCCAATTCATGTACGCTAAGAGCAGTCGTGTGATAAGTAGGTAGAGTAATTAGATGATGGAATACACCCGCTTCACGTGACGCATCTTTTTGGAAGTTTTTAGCGGCTTCATCAGCAGCAGCGTCCAATTCAGAACCGTCATAATCAGCGCTCATTAAATCATCTTTATTGTAAGCTGAGATGTCTTTGCCTTCTTCTTCCCACTGAGCGATGATCTGCTTACGGAAGTTGAGCGTCCAGTTGAACGATGGGCTGTTGTTATAGACCAGCTTCGCTTTTGGCTCTTCTTCTTTAATACGATCAACCATCATTTTGATGTGTTCAACGTTTGGCGTAGGTGTCTCGATCCATAGTAGATCAGCACCATTTTGCAAAGCAGTTACGCAATCAAGTACGACGCGATCGATGTTCGTGTCTTCACGGAACTGATACAAGCCATTTGCTAAACGAACAGGACGTACTAGTTTGCCGTTGTGCTTAAGCAAGCTGTCGTTCTCGTTAGCGTTCTCTAAAGTGACTTCTTCCATTTCGATAAAGTCGATGTATTTAGAAGCTAAATCACCTGGCTCCTCAGATACTGGGATTTTTTGCGTGAGTGATGCGCCTTCAGAATCGGTACGAGCAACGATGATACCGTTTTCAACACCTAGCTCTAAGAATGCATAGCGAATTGCATTCAATTTAGAGATAAAGTCTTCATGTGGTACGGTTACTTTACCCGCTTGGTGACCACATTGCTTGGCATCAGATACTTGGTTTTCGATCTGGATAGCACAGGCACCCGCTTCAATCATTTGCTTAGTGAGCAAGTAAGTCGCTTCTTCGTTACCGAAACCGGCATCGATATCGGCGATGATTGGCACAACGTGTGAATCGAAGTTTTCGATTTTCTCTTGAATAGCTTTGGTGTCTTGACCCGCCTCGGTAGCAGCATTTAGCTCACGGAAATAGTCGTTTAATACTTTGGCATCTGCTTGACGAAGGAAAGTGTAGATCTCTTCGATAAGCTTAGGTACTGACGTTTTTTCGTGCATAGATTGGTCAGGTAATGGACCAAACTCAGAGCGAAGGGCGGCAACCATCCAGCCTGATAGGTAGATATAAGTTTTTGACGTCGTGCCAAAGTATTTTTTCTTAGCATACATGGTTTGCTGAGCCACAAAACCGTGCCAAGCGCCTAAAGACTGCGTGTACTGAGACGAGTCATTGTCATAATCTTCCATGTCTTGACGCATGATGTCAGCGGTGTACTTAGCGATGTCCAAACCTGTTTTGAAACGGTTTTGAACCATCATACGGGCCGCATCAGTCTCGCTGATGTTCTGCCAGTTACCGTGCTTTTGCTTAAGTTCACGTACTAAATCGATTGCTGACTTGTAAGTAGTTGACATCTATTGTCTCCTTGGTGGGGTGTTAAAACTTGCGAAAACTAAATTAAAAAGGTTAGCGAGCGTTATAAGTTACTATATTTTTAGTTACTGTATTTTGATCGTTGTTTTAAGCATCAAAATAAAACGAGCATCGCAGCCTGTGCTTAATGATAACAAAATCTGATGATATAATGATAAGTTTATACTGAGATACTTATTAGTAGTCATACTTAGTGGCAGTAATAATATAATGGTCTAATAAATCTGCTTTTGATATAGGTATGTCAGCTTGCGCTAAAAGCACTAAAAGCACTTATGCTGTATACTTCAAGGCCTCAATGGCATTCACTATAGCCATTTTATCAAGATTTATCTAATTTATGACCGTTATCTTTGGTATTCAATATAGTTATAGTATAATAAAATCATGTACTTAAATAAGATAAATAGTATTGTGTTTGCATCGACGTATCTATTGAATTTGATAATAACCGATTTTAAGACATCAGCAGCATAACTAAGCGCCCGTTTTTGAGCGGTGCACGTTTAAGGCAAAGAGACAAACGTATGAATTTGCAAAGGGTTGATTTAAATCTATTGGTGCATCTAGATGTACTGCTTCGAGAAAAAAACGTCACGCGAGCCGCTGAGCAGTTGGGCATCACGCAGCCTGCGATGAGTAACATATTGCGCCGATTGCGTAAGCTGTTTAATGATCCTTTGCTGGTGCGCTCATCAGAGGGCATGACGCCAACAGAACGTGCGCTTGAGCTGCAACCTCGCATCAGAGAGATACTAGCAGATCTAACCCAAGTTCTCGAGCCGCGTACTGAGTTTCGCCCTTATAGCACCTCAAGAGTTTTTCGAATTATGACCTCAGATTATGCTGAGGCAACTTTGGTGCCTAGACTGGTCAAAGCACTGCGCTCTGAGGCTCCTAATGTTATCTTAGATTTTTTGACGCCATCGGACGTCTCTTATCGGGATATGGAGCAGGGGCGCGTCGATTTAGCTATTAACCGTTTTAACGAGATACCACAAAGCTTTCATCAAGTGCTCGTATGGCGTGACACCTTTAGCTGCCTGTTGTCATCAGAGAGTCCTTATGCCAATCGCTTTAATCTCAAAAACTACCTAAAGGGTCAGCACGTTTGGGTCTCCAAAACAGGTATGGGCGTAGGGTTTGGCGTGAATCCTGAAAAATCTGGCGGACTTGGTTCTATTGATCAGGCCCTTCAGCGCTTGGGTCAAAAACGTCAAATTAGCGTCTTTACACGTCACTATCAAATGCCCGCTATGCTCGCTGCCAATAAAGATCTCATAGCGACGCTACCTACTCGCGTCGCCCGTATGCAAGCTAATAACGATAGTATTATTATGGAAGATCCACCGTTTTTTATTCCTGAATTTGAGCTCACAATGGCATGGTCACCGCTTTTGCAGCATCATCCTGCCCATCGCTGGTTACGTCAACTGATCATGCATGTGGCGCGCCAAGTCGTCGCTGATGAAGAAAGCCAGCAGCAGGACATTCCTGTGATTAATAAACTCTTTTAATATTAGATTATCACTCAAGCCAAAACCAGTACTTGTAGTGCTGGCTTTTTTGCTTGTGCCTTTCTATTATATCGATAGAAACCTATTAAGCTATTCTTTATAAATCAGTCACATCTTTAACATTTAGAACACATAACTTCATATCTTGTAAAATTAAAAGCCTAAACGTCTGTTACTATGATTTGGTGTTAAATAATAAATAGCATTCAAAAAAAGATAATTTGATGCATTTGCATCAACAAATTCATATTAATAAGAAGGACATAAATCATGGCAGATATTACTACGGTAAACCCAGTAACGGGTGAAGACATTAAAGAATACAATTATATGAGTAACGATGAGGTCAACAACATTGTTGAAGCCTCGCACGAAGCTTTTTTAGAATGGCGTAAAACGAGTCATGAAGAGCGTGCCAAAGTAATTAAGTCTATCGGTGAAACTTTAGCCAAATATAAAGAAGAATTATCAAAACTGATGACTGAAGAGCGTGGTAAGCTTTATAATCAAAGTTTAAGCGAAGTAGATTTGTGTATAGGAATTTGCGACTATACTGCAGAGAAAGGCGTTACCGCTCTTGCCGATGATGTACGCGATATCGAAAATATGAAAAAAGGTATCGTCACTTATCAGCCGATCGGTGTTATTTATGGTATGCAACCTTGGAACTTTCCAGCTTATCAAGTATTCCGTTATGCCATTGCTAACTTGATGGCGGGTAACAGTATTTTATTGAAGCATGCCGCTAATGTGACAGGCTCTGGCTTATTAATCGAAAAAATCTTTCATGAGTCTGATCTGCCAAACGATCTATTCCGTACCATCTTAATTGACCATGATCAGTCAGAAAAACTGATTGGTAATGATAAAGTGCGCGGTGTTACGCTCACTGGTAGTGATGATGCAGGTAAGGTTGTTGGTCAACAAGCGGCAAAAGTCCTCAAAAAAGTTGTGTTAGAGCTTGGCTCAAATGACGCCTTTATTGTTCTTGAAGACGCTGATTTAGATCTTGCTGTAGAGACTTGTACGCAAGCGCGTCTTATTAACAATGGTGAGACTTGTGTTGCAGCGAAACGTTTCATCGTTGTTGATAGCTTATATGACGAGTTCCGCGATCGTATTGTTGAGAAGTTTTCGAACACCAAAGCTGGTGATCCTATGGACGATAGCTCTGATATTGGCCCATTAGCACGCAAAGACTTGCAAGAGAAATTGCACGAGCAAGTCGAAGAGAGTGTCAAAAAAGGGGCTACGATTTCAGTTGGTGGTAAATTACCAGAAGGTAAAGGTAACTTCTATCCAGCTACGATTTTAGAGAACGTAAAGGAAGGTCAGCCAGCTTATGATGATGAGCTATTTGGTCCAGTCGCTTCACTAATTCGTGCCAAAGATCAAGACGATGCTATGCGTATTGCCAATGACAGTCGATATGGTTTAGGCGGCGCTATCTTCTCTAAAGACGAAGATAAAGCTATCCGTTTAGCAAGCGAGCAATTTGATACCGGTATGGTTTATATCAATGGCTATGGTCTTGCAAATCCAGCGCTACCGTTCGGTGGCGTGAAAAACTCAGGTCATGGCCGCGAACATGGCGGCTTTGGTATCAAAGAGTTTGTAAACATTAAAGGTTTGCATATTCATAGTAGCTAAGATCCTATACGGTCTTCAAAGCTAAGATGATTGAATAACAAACGATACAAAGCCCAGTCACTTATATATTAAGCGACTGGGCTTTTTGTGTACGTGTCATTTTTAAGTTGGATAATATTAAGAGATATACTGTGATTATTGGTCAATGTACAGAGTCAATGGTAGCACTGGTAGATAGTCATTATTTTTTAACAAATCACTATCGAAGGTCAGTATTCCTTTAGCGATAAGCAGTAGTGTCCAAGGTAGCAGTTGATGCTCAAGTTTTTGTACACGTTTTTGCAAGCTATCAGCAGTATCTTTGGGATTAACTTCCAATAAAGCTTGGGTCAAAACAGTACCTGCATCAAGCTCTGCTGTGACAACATGAACACTACAGCCATGATAGCGCTCGCCAGCTCTGATAACTCTGTTGTGAGTATCAAGACCCTTATAAGCGGGAAGTAAAGAGGGATGCAAATTAATCATTGGAGCGATAGAATGCTGGATAAAATCTGAACTCAACACTCGCATAAACCCAGCCAACACAATCAAGTCAGGTTGCCACGCTGCAATTCGGCGACTGGCATGGCTCTCAAAAGTCTTGATGCCCATGCGTTTGCCATTGGCAACATGCGACAATACGGCTACTGGGATATCAGCGTCTGTCGCACGCGTAACTGCATAAGCATCCTCACGGTTACTGATAACTCCAACGATTTCTATTGGAAGCTCGCTTGAGTGCATAGCATCAATCAAGACTTGCAGATTACTACCGCTACCAGAGACTAAAACAGCAACGCGCAACGGCTTAGCTGCTTGACTCACTCTCAAATCAGACATTATCTATAAACCACAGCTTCATCTTGACGATTAATCATTTCACCAATTTGCCACGCTTTTTCACCTGCATCATTTAGCGTATTGATTGCCGCTTGTGCTTTGTCTGCTGGCACTACGATAACGAAGCCAACACCGCAGTTAAAGGTGCGATACATCTCGCTTTGCTCGATATTACCTTGCGCCTGTAACCATGTGAATAACTCCGAGAACTGCCAGCTACTCGTATCGATACTAGCGGCTAGGTCATCTGGCAATACACGTGGCAAATTGTCAGTGAGACCGCCGCCTGTAATATGTGACATAGCATGTAGAGCTTGATTGCCAAGAGTGTCTTGTAGCGCTTTGATGGCCTCGACATAGATACGCGTTGGTGCCATCAGTGCGTCTTGGATAGATTGACCATCTAACTGCTTATCGCTGCTAATGATATCGATACCGCTGACCTCAACGACCTTACGCACCAGTGAGTAACCGTTTGAGTGTGCGCCGCTCGATGCAAGAGCGATTAACACATCACCCTCGGCAACGTTTTCACCCGTGATGACCTCGCTTTCTTCAACCACGCCAACACAAAATCCAGCCAAGTCATAATCATCGTCTTGATACATGCCTGGCATCTCAGCGGTCTCGCCACCGATAAGGGCACAATTTGCAAGCTTGCAACCTGCGCCAATACCTGTGACTACAGTCGCTGCGACGTCGATATCAAGCTTGCCTGTCGCGTAATAATCTAAAAAGAATAATGGCTCAGCCCCGCATACCAGCAGATCGTTGACGCACATGGCGACCAGATCAATACCAATAGTGTCATGACGATTCAGTTGCAAGGCCAGTTTAAGCTTAGTGCCAACGCCATCAGTGCCAGAGACGAGGAGGGGTGAAGTGTAACCGGTTGGGATGCGGCACAGCGCACCAAAGCCGCCAAGACCACCAACCACTTCGGGACGAGTAGTGGCTTTTGCTACGGATTTGATTCGTTGTACCAATGCATCACCTGCATCGATATCGACGCCTGCATCTTTGTAGCTTAAAGAAGTCTTGTCACTCATGGTCATCTCACAGTCATATATAGAAGTTAAAATAGCAGTCATACAAAGTTTAATTAAGGTGCGCGCATTATACCCAAAAACAGTAGGCACCCGCAAAACAACTTACCACTTTTGGGCGTATGCTAGATATAAATGTCAAATAAAACGTCAAAACACAAAAAAAGACTGCTTTTTTACTAAAGTCTGCAATAATGTGTGACATTAGGGCATCTCCAACAAGCCCTCCCATATTAGTCATCAGTACTCATCGCTATCATATAAATGAGCTTAATCGTAGGATTACGATCAATGATTACCCAGCCTATAGATCCCTTTTTTCGGCGTTTGTTTTTAGTTACTGTTATCGTAGTCTCACTACTACTTTTGTACTTATTGACGCCAGTGATTATCCCCTTTCTTGTCGCTTTTATTCTCGCCTATTTATTCAACCCTTTAGTCAAAAGATTGTCTAAGTATGTCAGACGCTGGATTGCGATTATTGTGGTATATACAGCGATTACGACTGGTATGGCAATACTAATGTGGTGGCTTATACCTACGCTATGGCATCAGTTGCAATCTGCTTGGGAGTATTTGCCAAAGGTTATAAGCTGGTACAACGATGTGGTAAGAGACTGGTTTAGTACCAATACCAATGTCGTTATGCCCGCGTTAGAGGTCAGCGGTTTTTCTGATACTTTGGTTGAGTATATGCAGACGCATTACAACATCTCTGATGCTAGCCTCTGGATGAGTCAACTCGTTGCCTCGAGTATGAGCTTTGTCAATAACGCCGGCTTGATTGTCTTAGTTCCTATTTTGACGTTTTATTTTTTGTTCAACTGGGATAAGCGTCTACATAGTTGGAAGATGGCGATACCAGCCGCCTATAGCAAAAAAGTCATTGGCATCGCTCAAGAGTGTGATCGCGCGCTCATGGAATTTGTAAAGGGGCAGCTGCTGGTTATGGTGCTCTTGGGGGTAGTGTACGCGGTGCAGCTACAATTAATAGGGCTGGAGCTTGGACTCACTATTGGGATGTTAGCCGGCGTTGCCAGCTTCGTTCCTTACTTAGGGTTTGGTTTGGGTTTTATCGCCGCTATCATTGCCGGTCTCTTTCAGTTTGGCTTTGACTGGTTTTATTTGTCGCTGATCGCAGGCGCGTTCTTGGTAGGGCAGGCGGTTGAAGGTTACGTATTACAGCCATTATTATTAGGTGACAAAATCGGTCTATCGCCGCTATGGGTTATCTTTTCGGTATTGGCAGGCGCTAGTATATTAGGGTTCGTTGGGATGCTTATCGCACTACCAGTATCAGCGGTTCTTAATGTCTTGTTTCGTCATCTGTATGGCTATTATCTAACTACAGACTTTTATAAAGGACGTAAGCAGTTAGAGTTATTTGAAAAAAAATAGCACAAGCTTTGGATACCAATGTAGTGACTTGGCAAGTATAACGGTGAAAGGACTTGTCAGTCATTTTGCAAATATGGTATATATAGGCGCAGTGTCTGATTATCATTGCTTGTGGTGACAAGAGCGATATTTAGACAAATGGATTAGCAATTTTACTGGTTTATGGCAAACAAGGATGTGACTCATAGAGCAATCAAAACTATGAAACATTTAGCGTCTACCTCTGCATAGCATATGGGGTATAGCGCAAACTTAAGTTGGTGAGCAATGGCCCAATCACAGCTAAGTCTCAATTTAGACATCAAGCACGATGCAAGCCTTAGCGACTTTTCAGGTCCAGGTTGGATGTCAATTATCGATGCAGTACGGCAGTTGCATGTCGGTCTGATCGGGCAGCTGTATCTGTTTGGTAGTCCTGCTACTGGCAAGTCGCATCTGCTCTCCGCCATTTGTGAGTCGTTCATTGATATGGACAAATCTGCAATTTGCTTATCTTTGAACGAGCTGATTCATACCGATGTCAATGTACTGTCCTCTTTGGAGAATTTCGATGTCATTGCTATCGATGATCTAGAGGTGTTAGAGCAAAGCCGTCAATGGCAAGAGGCACTATTTCATCTGATCAATCGTAGCCGTGAAGGACAGCGTCAGCTATTATTTGCAGCCAATAAGCCTGCAAGCGAGCTGCCCTTTGAGCTCAGAGACTTGCTGACGCGATTGGCACAAGCGCCGACTTTCAAGGTACCTGATGGGCAAAACATAGCGGATCGCCAAGCGCTATTGCAGTCCATTCTTCGTCGCCGCGGCTGGCAGTTTGATGAGCGTATACTCCATCATTTACTAAGCGAAGGCCCGCATCGTATCGGCGCGTTAATAGAGGTCTTGGTTTACATACAGCCTATGTTCTCAAATCTGGGTCGTAGTAATATATCAAAAGCGGTCATCAGTGATGCGCTGCGTACTATCGATGAGCAGACATTAGCCGCTGAGCTTGCTGATATCACTCAAGAGACGCAAACAGACAACCAAATTGCCAATCAAGATCAACATACTATGCCGCTAGATTTTTAATAGATTTAGGCTTTTTGAGTTGATGACATCTATTGTCATTGAATTTAAAGAGGTGGCATTTCACCCTTTTAACCCTTTATAGGACATATTATGACTCTCTCGACAGCCTTACTCAAAAAGCTAGCTGTAGGTACCTTAATCGCGGGCGTAAGCTCAGTATCTATGCTCTCGCACGCAGCAGTGACTTTACTTGTTGATGACAATATCAAAGTTACTGCAATCAACGGTCAAGAGATCAAGCAAAGCGTGTTTCAGCCTTTAACCAAGTCATTTACTCTACAACCTGGTCAGCATGCTATTACCGCCAAATACGATCGTCTGTACAAGCTGCCACGTGATGAGCATGACTATTTACGTTCAGGTAATGTTAGTGTTACGGCAAATCTAGCAGACAACCAGACGTATCGCCTCACTATGCCTAACCAGCCAGAAGAGTATACGGCTGCAAAGGAGTACGCTGAGCGCCCAACACTCGCGGTACAGCAAAACAATACGATTATTGCCAGTCAGCAAAGCATGAGCGGCAATCAAGGTGGAATATTTTCAGGAATAGGCAAAGCATTGGGCGGCGTCTTTGGTGGTAGTGGTGATGCAGAATTACAAAACCAGCAAGCCATAGCAGCTCTAGGCCAGCCTTCTGCTGCACCTGTGGCAGCGACGCGCAATACCACTAATACAAACGCAGTGGTAACGACTGCTCCAGCTGCAACGCTTAGACCAACTACGAGTACCTTAGATAACTTTATGCAAGTATGGTTACAAGCGACGCCAAGCGAGCGCGAAAAGATACGCCAGTGGATACAGCAATAAATTAACACCATTAGACGAAAAAAAGCACCTAGTATACTAGGTGCTTTTTTTAAATGACGCTTTAGCTATCAAGTACAGCTTATTTGGCTAAAAACGCATTATACATCCAAATGAGTTTTTCTTGTTGTTGTACGTACTCATCGAGCAAGTCAGCGGTACCTTGGTCATCACTTTGCGCGGCTATTGCAGACACTTCGCGCTGCTCTTCGATAAGTGCTTGCAAACCAGTAACGACGCCTTGTACACAAGCGTTACCATCATGAACGTTTTTGTCCTCATTAATGCTAGCGTGCTGTGCAAAATCGCTATAGGCATGAAGTGGCGTTTTACCTAGCGTTAAAATACGTTCAGCGATTTCGTCAATTTCAACTTGCAAGTTGGTATAGAGTTCTTCAAATTTTTCGTGTAAAGAGAAAAAGTGCTCGCCTTTAACGTTCCAATGATAACCACGAACATTAATATAAAAGACGTGATAGCTCGATAGTAAGTTGTTTAACTTGGCGACAATCTCACTCATATCTGCTTTTTCTAGACCGATTTGATTCGTTGTATTATTACTCATAATATTGTCCTTGTAATTGAGTGTTAATTTGCACAGCAAGAAATTTGGGATCTACTTCATATCTTTGCTATACAAGTTAGTTTTTACGATAAAAGTAAATAGGTTTAGCCTCTTAATGACTTCTACTATAGCAAGTAAACATCAATAAGTTAAATTGAATAAACTCACGTACACGATATGTTTTATAAAATTACAGTGCCATAAGTGTTAATATTACAGGCTTTTTATTTTGGCAGTTGTATATTTGCAGTTTGCAAACCGCGAATAGGCACTACCTCTTGCAGATGTTGGCGTACCGTATCAATAGGAAATTTTTCTGCCTTTAGGCGTTTGGGTATGATTTGGCTGCCTTGCTGACCCTTAAGCTCAAACATCATAATCAGATAATCATCCGTCTCATCCCAGCTCTTAATTGCGCTCCATGGAACAACCGCTTGCTGGGTCGAGCCTGCGCGCATTTGCATACCGCGCATTTGCGGGTTTTGCATCAGATTTGGCTGACTGACAGGCATCGCCATTACCAGGCCATGTTTTTGTACCCCAAGTTTCATCTGACGCATCTCATCAGGCATCTCTTGCTCAGCCACTTGTTTATCAAACTGCTTTTTGACGTACCATTTAAACCCAAGGGTACGAACCAGCATATAGATAGCGACTGAAACCAGCATAAGCCAAAAGATAATCGTTGAATAACCCGTCAAAAACACTAATCCTGCGAGTGCTAAGATGACTACAACTGCCATGATGATCCACTCTTTTGTCTTAAAGCTTGAGAGACCAAAAGAGGGGCTAGCACTGGCAAATAGCTCGTACTGTGCTTGATGGAATTCGGCCTCGGTCATGTTTAAGGCGATAGGTTGCAGCGTGTAGGGGTACAAAGCCATAAAAGTTTCTCAGATGCTTGATGGTTGGATGCTTGGGTTTGAGGGCTTGGCAACTAAAAGTGTGATGGTTAGATGACTCATTATCAGACATCTAAGCTTACGCGCCAAGCTTTGATGCGCTTATCTTACCGAAAAGCGCTCCTAAAAGAAACAGATTAGCTTATCTATAGTCAAAACGTGGTCAAATCTGTCATGGCTTGGTATCATAGCAGCTGTTTTTTATTTTTTGACATTCCTCTTTTACCACTTTTAGCGTTACAGGCACCCCTTATGATTGATCCAAAACTCTTACGCGGCGATTTGAGCGATTTACAACAGCAGCTGGCCACTCGTGGCTACGAGCTTGATATGGAGTTCTGGCAAACCATCGAAAATGAGCGTAAATCGCTACAAGTCAAAACCGAAGAGTTGCAATCGCGCCGTAATGCGGGTGCTAAGCAAGTAGGCGCGCTAAAGAAATCAGGCGAAGATGCCAGTAGTCTACTCAGTGAGATGCAAAGCGTTAGCGGTGAGATTAAGGCAGCCGAAGACGAGCTGCGCACCTTACAAGAACGCATTACCCAAGCGGCGCTACAAATCCCTAATCTGCCAGCTAGCGATGTGCCCGCGGGTACCTCAGAAGACGATAACGTCGAAGTACGCCAGTGGGGAGAACCGCGCCAGTTTGACTTTGACGTAAAAGACCATACGCATATCGGTGAGACGCTCGGTATGCTTGATTTTGAAGCCGCTGCCAAGATTACGGGTAGCCGCTTCAATGTACTAAAAGGTCAGCTAGCACAGCTGCATCGCGCGCTGATTCAATTTATGCTCAATACCCATACGATGAAGTACGGTTACACTGAGACTTATGTGCCTTATATTGTCAACAGTGAGAGCTTAAAAGGCACAGGTCAGTTGCCTAAGTTTGAAGATGATTTGTTTAAACTGACCAATCATACCAATAACGAAGATACGGACTTTTACTTGATTCCAACGGCGGAAGTACCGATGACCAATTTGGTACGCGGCGAGCGTTTGGATATCAAAGAGCTACCATTGAAGTTCACCGCGCATACGCCTTGTTTTCGTAGTGAAGCGGGCTCACATGGTCGTGATACCCGTGGTCTAATACGCCAGCATCAATTTGAAAAGGTCGAAATGGTCAATATTGCTACAAGTGAGCAGTCCGATAGCTTGCTAGAGGCGATGACCGAGCAAGCAGAATATATCTTACAGCAGCTAAATCTGCCTTATCGTACCATGCTGCTCTGTACCGGTGATATGGGATTCTCTGCGCAAAAGACTTATGACATCGAAGTGTGGTTGCCAAGCCAAGAGACATACCGTGAGATCTCTAGCTGCTCAAACTGTGGCGATTTTCAAGCACGCCGCATGGGTACCCGCGTCAAAGACGGTAAGCAAACCAGTCTTGCGCATACGCTTAATGGCTCAGGTCTAGCGGTCGGTCGTACTTTACTTGCGGTTATGGAGAACCATCAAAACGCCGATGGTAGCATCACCATTCCAGAAGTGCTGCGTCCGTTTATGGGCGGGGTTGAGACTATTTCGATTTAAAAACTCTTTTCATTTGAATACATACGCATAAGCCACACCATTTTTTGGCGTGGCTTATAGCTATTATGGTAACATTGCAGCTAAATTTTATACCTTATTTCTGAGTCTATCTCTTTATCCTCCATACTTCTTATTTGAATATTAGGACCCGCTATGCCCACCCCAATTAACGAACGCAAACTTGCCAATGCTATCCGTGTACTCTCATTTGATGCGGTGCAAAAAGCCAATTCTGGACACCCAGGCGCGCCGATGGGTATGGCTGATATTGCTGAAGTTCTGTGGCGCAAATTTTTGAGACACAATCCTGCTGATCCACAGTGGCACAACCGTGACCGCTTTGTGTTATCGAACGGACATGGCTCGATGCTGATTTATTCACTACTGCATTTATCAGGTTATGACGTCAGCGTTGACGACCTAAAGGGCTTTCGTCAATTGCACTCTAAAACCCCAGGTCATCCCGAGCTAGGTTATACGCCAGGGGTTGAGACTACGACGGGTCCACTAGGTCAAGGTATCGCTAACGCCGTTGGTTTTGCTATTGCTGAAAAGACACTAGCCGCGCAGTTCAATCGTGACGGACATAACATCGTCGACCACCATACTTATGCGTTCTTGGGTGATGGCTGCTTGATGGAAGGTATCAGCCATGAAGTGTGCTCACTCGCTGGCACGTTAGAGCTTGGCAAATTAGTCTTCTTTTATGATGACAATGGTATCTCCATCGATGGCGATGTCGAAGGCTGGTTCACTGATGACACCCAAATGCGCTTTGAGAGCTACGGCTGGCAAGTCATCAAAGTCGATGGCCATGATACCGATGCGATTACTCAAGCAACTGAGCAAGCGATCAAAGAGACTAGCAAGCCAAGCTTAATCATTTGCAAAACCACTATTGGTGCCGGCAGCCCGAATAAGCAAGGCTTAGCAGCCAGCCATGGTGCCCCACTTGGTGATGACGAAATCGCCTTGACTCGTGATGCGTTATCGTGGAAACATGCACCCTTTGAATTAGATGACGAAATCTATGAAGCGTGGGATGCCAAAGCCAAAGGCGACGTCCAACAAAAGAACTGGGAAGCCAACTTTGAAGCTTACGAAAAGGCTTATCCAGAGCTAGCAAGTGAGCTAAAGCGCCGTTTAGAAGGCGAGCTACCAGCCGACTTTGAGACTCAAGCAAAAGACTA
>NZ_JBQQFC010000016.1:0-22246 GCF_052258445.1 Psychrobacter sp. T6-1 | reverse complement strand
TTTAAAGTTGGGTCAAGGGGTTTGGTAGATTTATTTTATATACTGATGTTTTCTAAGATTCTGCTGTGTGGGGTGTGCCCACTGACAGTGTTTGTTGCATATTAATGTCATCGACTCGTGGCTAATGATACTTATATATGTAGGAGAATCTAACTCATATTACTATATGATAGTTATAAGAACATAACCTCGCCGCTAGCCTCGATACAAGGAGGTAAAAGCAAGTGCTTGGGAGACACTTGCCCTGACACCAGAGAAAATCTAAGATCTTCTGTGTAGTTAAGCCTTAATGATTACGATAATACTAGGATACCTTATGTACTGAGATACCTTCTTTAGCCAGCAGCTCATAGAGCGTGTTAGATACAAGCAAATAGCAAGATTAGCTCCCAAAAATCGTTTATAATAGCCGTCACTTAGATAACCTATATATGATAACTAGCGCTATTGCTGGTTTTTCTGTTTTAATAGCCGTCATTCATTGATAGCGTTTTAATAAATTTTGGATAAGATTATGGTAGCGATTACTTTACCCGATGGTAGCGTAAAAGAGTTTGAGGGCAGCACGACAGTCATGGAAGTGGCGCAAAGTATTGGCGCAGGCCTTGCCAAAGCGACGGTCGCAGGACGTGTCGATGGTCATTTGGTAGATGCCTCTGATCCTATAGCCCATGATGCCGTCGTTGAAATCGTTACCCCAAAAGATGCTGATGGGGTCGATATCATTCGTCACTCGGCCGCGCACCTGCTCGGTCATGCGGTCAAGCAGCTGTATCCAGACGTTAAAATGGTGATTGGCCCTGTGATCGAAGATGGCTTTTATTATGACATTTATAGCGAGACGCCGTTTACGCCTGAGCATATGGAAGCGATCGAAAAACGCATGATGCAGTTGATAAAGCAGGACTATGACGTCATAAAGAAGATAACGCCACGTGATGAAGTGATTAAAATCTTTGAAGAGCGCGGTGAGGATTATAAGCTTAAGCTCATCAATGATATGCCAGGTGAAGAGGCTTTTGGTCTGTACCATCATCAAGAATACGTTGATATGTGCCGTGGCCCGCATGTGCCTAATACAAGATTCTTAAAAGTATTTAAATTAACTAAGATGTCAGGTGCTTATTGGCGCGGTGATGCTAAGAACGAACAGCTACAGCGTATTTACGGTACCGCTTGGGCAGATAAAAAAGATCTAAAGGCTTATATTCAGCGTATTGAGGAAGCGGAAAAACGCGACCATCGTAAGATTGGTAAGGCATTGAATCTGTTTCATATGCAAGAGCAAGCGCCGGGTATGGTGTTTTGGCATGCCAATGGCTGGACGATTTATCAAGTGCTTGAGCAGTATATGCGTAAAGTGCAATACGATAACGGCTATGAAGAGATTAAGACGCCACAGATTGTCGATCGATCGCTTTGGGAGCGTTCGGGACATTGGGGCAACTATGCGACCAACATGTTTACGACGTCGAGTGAAAACCGTGATTATGCGGTAAAGCCGATGAACTGCCCGTGTCACGTGCAAGTGTTCAATCAAGGCTTAAAGTCTTATCGTGATTTGCCACTCCGCATGGCAGAATTTGGCTCTTGTCACCGTAATGAGCCGTCGGGATCGCTACATGGTTTGATGCGGGTACGCGGCTTTACCCAAGATGACGCGCATATCTTCTGTACGCAGTCGCAAATTCAGGCGGAGGTCGCAGATTTTATTAAGCTAACGCTTGCCGTATATGAAGACTTTGGCTTTGATAATATTATTATGAAGCTCTCCACCCGTCCTGAAAAGCGTGTCGGTAGTGACGAGTCTTGGGACTTTGCCGAAAAAGCGCTAGCCGATGCGCTCGATAGTTCGGGGCTTGATTGGGAGTATCTGCCTGGTGAAGGCGCATTTTATGGTCCAAAGATTGAATTTAGTCTCAAAGACAGCTTAGGCCGCGTCTGGCAGTGCGGTACTATTCAGGTCGATCCTAATATGCCCGAGCGCTTAGATGCTGAATTCGTTAACGAGCAAAACGAGCGCGAAGTACCTATCATGTTGCACCGTGCCATCTTGGGTTCGTTTGAGCGCTTCATTGGTATTTTGATTGAGAACTACGCCGGTTGGATGCCAGTATGGCTTGCGCCCAAGCAAGTAGTGGTCATGAATATCACGGATAAACAGGCCGATGCTTGCGAGAATGTGGTCAATGAGCTTAAAAACGTAGGCTTGCGTGCTATTAGCGACTTGCGTAACGAAAAGATTGGATTTAAGATACGAGAGAAAACATTAGAACGTATTCCCTATATGCTAGTATTAGGGGATAAAGAAGTGGAATCGGGCAATGTCAATGTCCGTACGCGAGAAGGTGAGAACCTCGGCGTGATGAGTGTTAACGAATTTATTGCATTAGTACAGACCGCTGTTGGTGCCAAAGGCCGACAGACCCCAAAAACAGATGAGGAGTAATACCTATTAAACAGTCAAACCGTTTAAACATTAACGAAGATATTAACGTCAAAGAAGTTCGCTTGGTTAAAGAAGATGGCGAACAAATGGGCGTAGTTGATATCGAGACCGCGATGAGAACGGCTCGTGAGGACAACTTAGATTTGGTTGAATTGGTCCCAGATGCCAAGCCGCCAGTATGCAAAATCATGGATTATAAGCACTACCTCTATGATCAAAAGCAAAAGGCGAAAGAGGCTAAGAAGAACCAAAAGCAAACTCAGTTGAAAGAGATGAAACTGCGTCCGAGCACTGATGAAGCTGATTATCAGGTAAAACTGCGTAAAATTGTCAGCTTCTTAGAAGATCAGGACAAGGTTAAAGTCAGTATTCGCTTTCGTGGTCGTGAAATGGCGCACCAAGATTTGGGTCGCAAGCAGCTTGAGCGTATCATTGAAGATACCGCAGAGATCTCAAACGTCGAGCAACATCCAAAGATGGAAGGTCGCCAGATGGGTATGCTATTAGGCCCTACTCGCAAAAAATAGGCTATAAGAGTAGTGATAGCTGTAACGTATGTAATTGTAATGTCCAACCATCAATATACAGCGATATATTGATGGTTTTTTATTATCTATGGTTGGTAGTCTTTAATGTGTAGCTGGTGTTGTTTTGCCTTTAATAGGTTCTGCATTTACAAAATCTGCCTTACCAACTCGGTAGTAACCGCGTAGTCTATAGCTAAGATTAAACGCTACTGGTTCAATCAGCTCACATTAATAAAAACAACAGAGCATTCAAAAGCTCGACCGTTAGGCCAATAAGCTCATTCACGAATTATAATAGGACATGACATGCAAGAATTGACCCCACCAGAGAACACCAATACGCCAAGCATCTCACTAACACCGCCAGAGCCTGTAAAAGAGATACAAAAAAGTGAAGCGGATCAGATGGTAAAGCTAGATGAGAGTCAGATTCCAGAGCTAGACGCCAAAGTCGATGCATTCGTCGATCATGTCATCACTAACTCTGTGCATAGTCCTGAGTTTCAGCAAAACATTCAGTCCATTCACAATTTGGGCACCAAAGAGATTCGCGAGTCCGCGCAAGTCTCAAACCGCATGCTGGACTTGCCAGCCAAAAGTTTAAACGACGGTCTGTTTGATAACTCCCCTATCGCAAAATCCCTGACCGAGCTGCGCGGTATCGTCGAAGATTTAGACCCTAGTAAAAAGCAATTGACCAGTTCGCGTAAACTCTTTGGCTTGATTCCCTTTGGTAACAAAGTCCAAGATTATTTTCGTCAGTACGAGTCGGCGCAATCGCATATTAATGCGGTAGTGACTAGCCTCTATAACGGTAAAGACGAGCTACTCAAAGACAATGCCACCATTGAGCAAGAAAAAGTCAATATGTGGGAGCTAATGCAATCGATACGTCAGTATGTCTATGTCGGTAAAAAAATCGATGAGCAGCTTGAGCAAAAGATACACGCGATAGAAGCGACAGACCCTGAAAAAGCGCGCATTATTAAAGAAGAGATGCTGTTTTATGTGCGTCAAAAGAACACCGACTTTTTGACGCAGTTGGCAGTAAACGTCCAAGGTTATTTGGCACTCGATACGATTCGTAAGAATAACCTAGAGCTGATAAAGGGTGTCGATCGCGCGACTACGACCACAGTCTCTGCTCTACGTACTGCAGTCGTTGTCGCTCAAGCGATGACCAATCAAAAGCTCGTTCTGGACCAGATTACAGCACTCAATAAAACCACCAGTAGTTTGATCGAGTCGACCTCTGAGATGCTCAAACGTCAGTCAGGCGAGATTCATGAGCAGGCGACTAGTAGCACCATTGAGCTTGATAAATTGCAAAACGCCTTCAATAATGTCTATGACACTATGGATATGATTAGTAATTACAAAATTGAAGCGCTCGAGAATATGAAGCAGACGGTCAATACTTTAACGAGTGAAGTCGATAAAGCACAAAAGTATCTCGATAAATCCAA
This sequence comes from Psychrobacter sp. T6-1, assembly GCF_052258445.1. Lineage (NCBI taxonomy): Bacteria > Pseudomonadati > Pseudomonadota > Gammaproteobacteria > Moraxellales > Moraxellaceae > Psychrobacter > Psychrobacter sp. T6-1. Next base: position 17,804 of record NZ_JBQQFC010000016.1, on the reverse strand, counting down.
TCAGACCACGGTGATAGAGGTATCAAAAGAGCTCGATAGCAAGTCGCTAACAGACGAATCTGGTATCGATATTTAGCAGAGTAGTATCTTAATAGCCATTTTGATTTGGTTTTATATATTCACAGATGCTCATTACTTGAGTGTCTGCCCTATTTGTTATTTTAAGACGAACAATAGACGTCATATATTGCATCTAAGTTCGTGTTAAGATAGCGCCTACTAATAATTTAAAAATAGAAACGGTAATTTATGAGTTGGAATGATCCAAACGCCTCAGCTGAGGCACAAAAATATGATAATCCTATTCCTAGTCGTGAGCTTATACTTAGCACGATCACTGAGCAGGGCGAAGCGACCCATCAGCAACTGGCAAAAGCCTTTGGCATAGAGGATCCTGATCAGTTTGATGCGCTAGGCAATCGCCTAAAAGCAATGGCTCGTGATGGTCAAGTTAACCGTGATGGGCGTCCTTATCGCTATCGTACGGTCACGCAGCATGACGTCGTTGAGGGTACAGTCTCTGCACATGCCAAGGGCTTTGGGTTTGTATTGCTAAGTGATATGCCAGATTTGTTCTTGCATGAAAAGCAAATGCGCTGGGTCTTTAACGGTGACACGGTTGCGGCAGTTGCGACCTCTACAGACAATCGCGGCCGCACTGAAGGTCGCATCGTTGATGTCGTTGAACGTCAACAAAATCAATTCATCGGTACACTGGCTCGCGATGAGGACGGCTACTGCGTTGAGCTGGGTAGTCCTAATAATCATCAACCGATTACGGTTACTGATGACAATGTCAATGCGCTCAATATCAAGCAAGGCGCTCCTGTCAAAGTAGATATTATCGATTGGCCCAACCAGCACGAGTTCTCTACGGGTAAAATCACAAAAGTGCTCGATGATGAGAACGATCGCGAACTCATTATTGAGACAACGCTGCTCAATTATGATATCCCGTCAGAATTTAGCGAAGCGACGCTCAAGCAAGCCAATGACTATAAAGAGCCGACCGAAAAAGACCTAAAAGGTCGTACTGATTTGCGTGATCTACCCCTAGTCACTATCGATGGCGAGGATGCACGCGATTTTGATGATGCGGTATTCGCCGAAAAACGCTCTGGTGGCAATTATCGCGTCGTTGTAGCAATCGCTGATGTCAGTCACTATGTCACGCCGAACTCTCCTTTAGATGTTGAAGCCTTTGAGCGCGGTACGTCCGTCTACTTCCCGCATCGGGTGATTCCGATGTTGCCAGAAGTCTTATCCAATGGTCTGTGCTCATTAAATCCTGATGTCGATCGTCTGTGTATGGTCGCAGATATTAAAGTATCACGCGCCGGTAAAGTGACAGGTTATGAGTTCTATCCTGCGGTTATCCATTCGCAGGCACGTCTGACCTATAATCAGGTCAATGATTACTTTGCCAATCCAAAAGATGACAGCATTCCAAAGTCATTAACAGGCAACAAAGACGTTAAGAAGTCTATCGATACGCTACATCAGTTGTATGATTTGCTTATCCAAAAGCGTGAAGAGCGTCATGCGATGGAGTTTGAAACGGTTGAAACTTACATCAAGTTCAATGAGACAGGCGGTATTGCAGCCATTGTACCTCGCACACGCGGGGACGCGCACAAGCTAATTGAAGAGTGCATGCTCCTTGCTAATACCTGCGCGGCGAACTTTGCGCTCAAAGAAGAGCTGCCGGTGCTGTATCGTAACCACGATAAGCCAGATGGTGAGAAGTCCATGCGTGTGCATGAATACGCTAAGAACTTTGGCTTGTCCTTCCCAGAAGAAAACCCGACGCAAGCGGATTATCAGCGAATTATTGAGGCGACTAAAGACCGTCCCGATGCTATAAGTGTGCACAGCATGTTGCTACGTTCGATGATGCAAGCTAACTATGCCCCTGATAATATCGGTCATTTTGGCTTGGCTTACGATGAGTACAGTCACTTTACTTCACCAATTCGCCGTTATCCTGATTTGATGCTTCATCGCGCGATCAAAGCAAAAGTCACAGGTAGCAAACAGCCTGTCATGGACTTCTCTTTGGACGGTGCTGGCACGCAAACCTCAGATACTGAGCGCCGTGCGGAAAAAGCCTCTCGCTACGTAGAATCTTGGCTCAAATGTCATTATATGACCGATCACGTCGGCGAAGAGTTCGAAGGCGTGGTAACCAGTGTGACAAGCTTTGGCCTATTTGTGACTTTGACCGACCTATATATCGATGGCCTGGTGCATATCTCAAACGTTGGCGATGACTTCTTTGTCTATGATGAAAAGCAGCAGCAGCTTATCGGTAAAGATAAAGGTGGTCTATTTGGACTTGGCGACACCGTAAAAGTAAAAGTCGCTGGCGTCAATATGGACTTGTTACAGATTGATTTTGATTTGACCGCTAAGCTGAAAGCCAGCGCTATGAATCAAACTAAGAAAGACAACTCTAAAAAAGCACCTGCCAAGAAAAGCAGCCGCGGCAAAGGCGGTAACAAAAAGAGCTAGTTTCTCTAGAATCTTTTTGACAAAACTTATTTAAATAAAAAGGCTAACGCGATGTTAGCCTTTTTTGTTTTGTAGCAAGGACGATGCAGAATACTTTGTTTGCAAATTAAAAAATAAATGATCGCTTATAGCTTATAGTTACTCAGCGCTCTCTTGCATCTGTTCAAGTCGCTGTTGCTCGAGGTTTTGAGCTTGTTCAATATCAGCCGTCACATTATCAATAATGGCTTTGGGCTGCTCACCTAAAGACTGCCCTGAGATACTGTCATTTGCCTCGTCTTTATTTTTAACTACTGCCACATCAGCATCCATTAGCGCAGCTCTGTTTTTTTGGTTAAAATAATTATTGATCATATTAAAGCCAAGCAGCATAAAGACAGTAGCAAGAGTAAAAGCTATCAGATGTTTTCTTTGCATAGGTGTAACCTTCTATAATTTGTCTTCACTCTTAATTTTTTGGACTTAGTCTTCCAAATTACTCTTGCGGACTATTATTGTTTAATAAATCAGTCTCGTCGGAGTTTTCTGCGATCTCTTGTTCTACCTTTTCCATCAATTTATCATCAGGACGGGCGTCTAATACCTCATCAGCATTGCGACCTTGCAAAATGTACTTGGCGCGGGCCTTAGCGCGCTTTTTGTCCTCATCATCATTGTTGACGTCGTCAAGCTTCACATCCTTGGTAGATTCTGGTGTCGTCGGTGTGATACTCATATCAGTGCTTTGAGGCGCTTCTTGCTCACTTAGAACTTGACCAAACTCTAGAGCTTTTTCTACCTTGTCATTAAAGCGCAAACGGTAGATAGGTTCAGGCAGACTAAAGCCTTCGTTTTCTAGCGCATGTTTGGTTTCGCGGATCGCGATACTACGTGCTTTATAAAAGTCGGTTTCGGACTGATCCACCCACACCTGAAATTCTAAAATAATATTTGAGTCGCCAACATTGGTAATAATAGCAATGGATCGAGGCTTGTCTAATACAAAATCTAAGGTATAAATTGCATCAAGTCCGACTTTGATTGCCGCTAATGGATCATCATTGGCATCCACGCCCAGCTCAAAGGTAAAACGCCGCTCAGGGTTTTTGGTATAGTTCAAAATAGTCCCTTTGAACACCTCAGCGTTTGGAATACGCAACTGATTGCCATCTAAGGTCATCAATATCGTCGCCCGTGATGTCAATCTAACTACGATACCCTCCTGCCCATTGATATCGACTTGATCGCGCGCGCGAAAAGGCTGGCGTATACTGAGCATTAAGGAGGCAATATAGTTCTCAATCGTGTCTTTAACTGCAAAACCTACAGCGATACCGATAACCCCTGCACCGCCAAGCAGTGTGCCGAGCACAGTCTCAGCGCCTATCAAACTAAGCGCCAGTATAAGACCGAAGATGATAAAAATGACTTTGACCGTTTGTGCTAATAGCTCTGCTACAAAGGGGTTGGGCGTGAGGCGTTGCCACATCTGTTTGCGGTTGGATAGCCAACTGCCAAACCAAGCCACTATACCAAATATGACAATACCGACTAGTAATAAAGGAATGGCTTTGAGAAGGTTTCTGCCTTGGGTCTTTAGACCTTGATAGACAGTTGAGACGTTATCTTGTACATCGAGTGTACGCTCGATTTGGTCATCTACAGTGACCACATCCGTTAAACGATTGGTTAAATTAATGGCTTGCTGAGCCTTTTTTTCGTTAGGCGCCTCACCACTTAGAGTCGCAACGCCTTGTGATACCTTTACTGTGACCGCTTGCAAGCCCTCAATCTCTGAGAATATACCCTTAATACGTGTGCGAATCTCGTCGTCTTTAAGCGGTGTTGGCGTCGTTTCTATTTGCGCATTGTTAGTGCTTTGACCATTGATGGCAGGCGGCGCTGGTGCCTCACTTGCCTCCTCCTCACCTGGAGTCTCTATTACCTCACTGCCCTCTACGCCCAAAGCCGTTGCCACGCCCGCCAGCTCCTCTGATGCAGCGTAGCTAGGCATAGCTAGTACTAAGCTGATAAATAGCAGTAGCGAGGCTAGTATAAAGCGTGGCGTAGTGCCGACAATTAATCTTAATATAAAAGGTAGTTTTTGGGCGTGCAGGCTTGAGTCGGTCATTATAAATGCTCTTTTTAATATCAAATCAATCGTGCTTTTTAGCTTTGAGTCTAGAGCATGTTGCCAATGAAATTTTTTTGATTAATGACATGCTCTAGCTTATTTAAAGGATGTCGTATTAGCGATCTAAGTACTGCTGTGCTTCGCTTAAATCCAACATGCCTTCGTAAATCGCACGACCAGTGATAATACCTTCAATACAGTCGCCAAAAGGTTTGAGTAGTTCAATATCTTTCATATCGGTCACGCCACCTGAGGCAATCACTGGCAAGCCGCCCTCTCGCGCTAAATTGACGGTTTGCTCCACATTGACGCCTTGCATCATGCCATCGCGGGTAATATCGGTATAAACGATAGATGAGACACCGACATCAGCAAAGCGCTTAGCCAGTTCAGTGGCGCGGGTATCAGTGACGTTTGCCCAGCCGTGGGTGGCGACCATACCGTCCTTGGCATCGATGCCGACGATGATGTGACTGGCAAACTCGCGGCAGGCCTCAGCGACAAACTTAGGATCTTCAACCGCTTTGGTACCGATAATGATATAGGTTAAGCCAGCACTGATGTACTGCTCGATAGTCTGCAGCGTACGCACGCCGCCGCCCAGCTGGATAGGTAGGTTGGGGTAAGATTTGGCTATGTCATGTACCACGTCTTTGTGTACCGGCACGCCATCAAAAGCGCCGTTAAGATCGACTAGGTGCAAACGTCTTGCCCCTGCATCCACCCAGCGTGCTGCCATAGCGACTGGATCATCAGAGAATACCGTGTCATCCTCCATCCGGCCCTGTTTGAGACGCACGCATTTGCCGTCTTTTAGATCAATAGCAGGGATAATAACTGGCGCTGCACACATATTTTATTCCTTATAAAAACATTACATTTATCGCATGAATACTAAAAAAGCATCATTTTGCTACAAGATATTATTGCCATAAAAAATAAGCACTAATATCAAGTAAATTCAATTAGTAACTGGCAATTTTAGGTCAATTTAGCGTATAATCCTAGGTAAATTTGTATTTGTTTTTATAGAAGAGTCATCAGACGTTGGGCTTTGTAACCTGGTTTGATACTCACTAAGATATGGATTATCTGATAAATAAAAGTTTATGAGCACTGTACTCGATCCTAGGTCAGCTGCTCATTTATCAATTCAACGCTTTGGTTTCACTGTTGAATTAAGCTTTTATAGCATAACAAGTTGGTTATAAATGGCAGGATAAACGGGCTCTTATAGTTTGAGTGTTGAGTAAAACAGTCTCAATGCGCTTTAGGAGCATTATTTATTCTGCATCTTGGTAGCCAGTCGCTAATTGGTACAACGAATAAGACATTAACGTGTTGTTAAGGAGTCTAAGGTCAGCGTTAATACTCTTGCTAGTAGCAAATCTTAAGCCTATATTTTGACAGTCTCGATGATAGTTTTTAATCCTTAGAGATTAAAGACCATATAAAATCAAGTCTGCTTAATAATCGCTTGAGTATGTTGCCGTTATACCAAACAGGACGTCTGGTATCGTTTTGAACTATGGACTAAGTTTTCGCTTATGATTACCATCAAAAAAGGTTTGGATTTGCCCATCACAGGTGAACCCTCCCGCGAGATATCCGAGCATCAACCTAAGCACGTGGCCCTTGTTGGTTACGATTATGTGGGTATGAAACCTACGATGAACGTCACAGAAGGCGATGTCGTAGCCAAAGGTCAACCTGTTTTTGAAGACAAAAAACGGGTAGGCGTTATTTATACTGCACCTGCAGCAGGCACTGTCAAAGCCGTCAAGCGCGGCGAGCGCCGGGTGTTTGAGAGCTTGGTGATTGAAGTAGACCCAAACGGCAAAGAAGTCGAGTTTGAGCGCTTTGATTCGGCAAGCCTTGCTACGCTTGATTCTGAAATTATCGAAAAGCAGTTACTGGCATCGGGCGAATGGACGGCGTTTCGTACCCGTCCCTATAGCCGTGCGCCTGAAATCGGTGCGCGTCCGCAAGCGATCTTTGTCACCGCTATCGATACCAATCCATTAGCATTTGACCCTATGCTACTTATCACTGAACAGATGCAAGCCTTTAATGATGGTCTTGCAGTGTTATCAGCGCTCAGCCCAAAAACGTATGTCTGTCATCATGCAGACGCCAAGTTGCCTGCACTCACTAAGACTGCTGGTAGCAACGTGACTGAATATCATGCTTTTGCAGGCAAGCATCCAGCAGGCCTTGCGGGTACGCATATCCATTTCTTGCATCCTATCATGCGCGGCGTAACCGTATGGACGATCGGCTATCAAGACGTTATCGCTATCGGCAAGCTATTCACCACAGGGCGCTTGTACACGCGCCGTTTGATTAGTTTGGCAGGTCCTGCGGTCAAAAACCCGCATTTGGTGGCGACTGAGCGCGGCGCTGATTTAATCGCATTGACACAAGGCAAACTGCTAGAGGGCGATAACCGCGTGATCTCAGGCTCGGTATTATCAGGTCGCAGAGTTTTTGATAACATCGCCTATCTTGGCCGCTTTCACGATCAAGTCAGCTCCTTATCAGAAGGCTATGAGCGCCCCGCTTTTCACTTCTTTAGCCCTGGCAAAAACCGTTTTTCTAAGCTGCCTATCTACATCTCGCAGTTTTTTAAGAAGAAATACAACTTTACGACGACCACCAATGGCTCACCACGAGCGATGGTACCAATTGGTATCTATGAAGAAGTCATGCCACAAGACTATCTGCCAACGCAGCTACTGCGCGCGCTGATTATCGAGGATATGATTACTGCTGTAGATCTAGGCGTACTTGAGCTGGACGAAGAAGACTTGGCATTATGCACCTTTGTCTCACCTGGTAAATATGAATACAGTGATATCTTGCGTGATAATTTGACGCGTATTGAGCTGGAGGGTTAATCACGATGAAATTTTTATACAATATGTTCGATCGTATGGAGCCATCCTTTACCAAAGGCGGCAAGCACGAAAAGTACTATGCCATCTTTGAGATGTTCGATACGTTTTTGCGTCAACCTAGCTCAACGACTTTTACCTCATCGCACGTGCGTGACGGTATCGATCTAAAACGCATTATGATTACGGTATGGCTCTGTACCTTTCCTGCAATGTTTTGGGGTATGTACAACGTCGGTCATCAAGCACTAACTGCTATTGCTCAATTAGGCCTACAGCCTGATGGCTGGCGCACTATTATCACGAGTATGGCCGGCTATAATCCAGATAGCATTTGGGCAAGCTTTGTCTACGGGGCTATGCAATTTTTGCCGATATATATCGTCACCTTTGCCGTTGGTATTACCTGTGAGATCATATTTGCGGTAGTGCGCGGTCATGAAGTCAACGAAGGCTTCTTTGTGACTTCGGTACTGTATGCGCTTATCATGCCGCCAGATATTCCTTTATGGCAAGTGGCCTTAGGTATTATCTTTGGGGTCGTGGTCGCAAAAGAGGTCTTTGGTGGTACTGGTAAGAACTTCTTGAACCCTGCCCTATCGGGTCGTGCGTTCTTGTACTTTGCCTACCCCGCTTATATGTCAGGTGATTCGGTCTGGACGGCGGTCGATGGCTTCTCGGGAGCCACGCCGCTGGGTCTTGCTGCTCTTGGGGTGACACCTGAGAACTTTACCAATGTCTACGGTCAAGCGATCACTTGGAGCGATGCTTTTTTAGGCAATATCCAAGGTAGTGTTGGAGAAGTCTCGACACTGGCCATCTTAATCGGTGCGGTGTTCTTATTGTGGGCACGTATCGCCTCATGGCGCATTATGGCAGGCTGCGTGATCGGTCTTATCTTGACCTCGCTTGTCTTTAACATGATCGGTTCTGAAGAAAACCTAATGATGAATATGCCGTTTTATTGGCATCTAGTTATCGGTGGTTTTGCTTTTGGTGCCGTCTTTATGGCAACAGATCCAGTATCAGCCGCTCATACCAATAAAGGCCGCTGGGCTTATGGTATTTTGATTGGCTTTATGACGATACTTATTCGTGTGGTCAACCCCGCCTTCCCAGAAGGCATTATGCTGGCCATATTATTTGCTAACTTATTTGCGCCTTTGTTTGACTATTTTGTGACGCAAGCCAATATCAAGCGTCAAACCGCACGGAGGGTTCGTTATGTCCAAGCCCAAAAGTAACAATGCAAAAACCATCAGCGTCGCGCTTACGCTATGCTTGGTGTGTTCGGTACTGGTCTCAGCAGTCGCTGTTGGCCTCAAGCCTGCCCAAGTTGAGAATGCACGCTTAGATCGTAACAAGAATATCTTGGTGGCAGCAGGGTTATATAACGCTGAATCTGATACTGCTGATGATGTAGTAGAGCGCTTTAAAGAGTTTGATGTCGAGATTGTTGATCTAACTCAAGGCACCTACCTAGATGACAATGCGCTCGTAGAGGTTGGAATTCCTGATCGCAATGCTTATGATGCCAGTCAAGCGACTAAAAACGCAGCGCTTAGCGAAGACTTAGGTAGTAATGATCCTGCTAGCATTGGCCGCGTTCCTAAATATGCCAAAGTCTATGTCAAAAACGATGAAGCGGGCAACCCTGAAATGGTCGTATTACCGATTCAAGGCTATGGTCTGTGGGGTACGATTTATGGATTCTTGACGCTTGAGAGCGATATGAATACCATAAAAGGTATCAGCTTTTATGAGCATAAAGAAACCCCAGGACTTGGCGCTCGTATCGAGGAGCCTGAATGGCGCGCCAAATGGCAAGGTATTCATTCTTATGATGAAGGCGGCGCGGTCGCAACTGGCGTGACTAAAGCGGGTAATCCAAAAGAGAACTGGGTCGATGGTATTAGCGGTGCTACCCTAACAGGGCGCGGCGTGAGCAACATGATTCAGTTTTGGTTAGGTGAGCAAGGCTATAAGCCTTACCTAGACGCACTACGTCAAGAGAGCGGTGAAACCATCGATAACGCTGAAGCGAAGGCTCAGTTATCTGATGACAAAGCTGCACAACCCACCACCGATCTGGCAGTAAAGTCGCCAGTAGCAAACGGCAAGGAGGCATAATATGGCGGATACAAAAGGTATTTTAACCTCGCCTATTTTTGATAATAACCCTATTGCTCTACAGATCTTGGGTATCTGTTCGGCGCTAGCGGTCACGACCAGCATGTCCAATGCGCTGGTCATGTGCGTGGCACTGACCCTAGTGACGGCGTTCTCAAGTTTCTTTATCTCTATTATTCGCAAAAAAATTCCATCAAGCATTCGTATTATCGTGCAGATGACGATTATTGCCTCTCTAGTAATTTTGGTCGATCAGGTACTCAAAGCGGTCGCTTATGACATTAGTAAAGGGCTATCGGTATTCGTCGGCTTGATTATTACTAACTGTATCGTTATGGGCCGCGCCGAAGCCTTTGCTATGAGCAATCCGCCGGTTCCGAGCTTTTTGGACGGTATTGGTAATGGTCTTGGCTATTCTGCGGTACTACTATTTGTCGCCACTATCCGTGAGCTATTAGGTTCAGGTACTTGGTTTGGCATTACTATCTTGCAGCCGGTATCAGAGGGCGGTTGGTACTTACCAAACGGCTTACTCCTATTGCCACCATCGGCTTTCTTTATTATTGGTCTGTTTATCGCCATCGTACGTATCTGGAAACCAGAACAAATCGAAGAAGCTGATTTTGTTATGAAGCCGCAGTCTAAAGGCATGGCACATGGAGGCGGTCACTAATGGGACATTACGTTAGTTTATTTATAACCTCAGTCTTCATCGAGAATATGGCACTCGCCTACTTCTTAGGCATGTGTACCTTTTTGGCAGTATCAAAAAAGGTCGCAACGGCTATTGGTCTTGGGGTTGCCGTTATCGTGGTTATGGTCATTACCGTACCGCTGAACAACTTGCTATTTCAGTTCATCCTAAAAGATGGCGCTCTAGGTTGGGCCGGCTTCCCTGGTATTGATCTAAGCTTCTTAGGTCTACTAAGCTACATCGGTCTTATCGCAGCAACCGTTCAGATTCTAGAGATGTTCTTGGATAAGTTCGTGCCCGCATTGTATAACGCGCTTGGGGTTTTCTTGCCTCTTATTACGGTCAACTGCGCTATTTTGGGCGGCGTACTCTTTATGGTTGAGCGTGATTATAACTTTAGTGAATCAGTCGTTTATGGCGTTGGTGCAGGCTTTGGTTGGGCGGTCGCTATTGTCGCTTTGGCGGGTATTCGAGAAAAGCTTAAATACTCAGACATTCCAGGCCCTCTTCGCGGACTGGGTATCACCTTTATTACTGTAGGCCTTATGTCACTTGGCTTTATGTCTTTTGGTGGTATGTCGATTTAAGCGAAAGAATTTATCAGTTTCTTATTCATTTATACGGTAGCGGTACGAGAATTCACTTTTAGACCGCTACTTCATAGTTAAGGATACCTATCATGGATTATGCTACGGCGATTGGTGGCGTTGCTATGTTTACCGTGATCATCATGGGTCTGGTTGCCATTATTTTGGCAGCGCGCTCAAGATTGGTCAGTTCAGGTGACGTAACCATTCGCATCAATGAAGATCCGGCTAACGATGTGGTCACGCCAGCAGGCGGCAAATTATTGCAAACCCTTGCAAGCGAAGGTATATTTTTATCTTCAGCTTGTGGTGGCGGTGGTACATGCGCGCAGTGTCGCTGCCGCGTTATCGAAGGTGGCGGCTCTATTTTGCCTACCGAAGAGGGCTACTTTACCCAAGGCGAGATTCGCAATCATATGCGCTTGGCTTGTCAGGTTGCAGTTAAGCAAGACATGGAAATTGAGATCGATCCTGAATTCTTTGATGTGCAAAAATGGGAATGTGAGGTCATCTCTAATGACAACGTAGCGACCTTTATTAAGGAGCTTGTACTCAAAATTCCAGAAGGCGAAGAGGTCAACTTCCGTGCTGGGGGTTATGTTCAGCTTGAGGCGCCGCCGCACGAAGTACACTACAAAGACTTCGATATCGCAGAAGAATACCGCGAAGATTGGGAAAAGTTTGGCATCTTCAAATATGTATCAAAGGTCGATGAGCCTGTTATCCGTGCTTATTCGATGGCCAATTACCCTGAAGAAAAAGGTCTTATTAAGTTCAATATTCGTATTGCAAGTCCACCGCCGCGTGGCCCTGATAATATTCCACCAGGTAAAATGTCATCATGGACCTTTAGTCTAAAGCCTGGCGATAAAGTAACGGTATCAGGCCCTTATGGTGAGTTCTTTGCAAAAGACACGGACGCTGAGATGGTCTTTGTCGGTGGCGGTGCAGGTATGGCACCGATGCGCTCGCACATCTTTGATCAGCTCAAACGTCTCAATTCTGATCGCAAGATTAGCTTTTGGTACGGGGCACGCTCTATCCGCGAGATGTTCTACGTTGAGGATTATGATCAACTAGAAGAAGAGTTCGATAACTTTGAGTGGCATGTTGCCTTATCAGATCCATTACCAGAAGACAACTGGGATGGTTACACCGGCTTTATCCACAACGTGTTACTAGAAGAGTATCTCAAGGATCATCCAAACCCAGAAGATTGCGAATACTATATGTGTGGGCCACCGATGATGAACGCTGCTGTCATCGATATGCTTCATAGCCTAGGCGTCGAAGATGAAAATATCGCTCTCGATGACTTTGGTGGTTAAAAAATGTTTAACCGTTAAATAAAATATTTTGTGCTAAATTAAGAGTCTCAATCGAGGCTCTTTTTTTTGTTCTAGTATCGGATAAATAGTGATCGTCAATATTATTGCCTCAATATTAGATACTTTCTTCTGCCTCTTATTACTCAATACAAGTCATTTAATACTGTCAGTAAGGATGCTTATGAAAACCAAGTTTAAAAATCTAACCATATGGATTACAGGTGCATCAAGTGGACTTGGTGCTGCGCTATCTATTGCTTTTGCAAAAAAAGGCGCGACTATCATTTTAAGCGGGCGTGATCGTCAAAAACTTGAGACCGTCAAAGATAAATGTAAACGCTCGCATAAACATATCGTTATTCCATTTGATATTACCGATAGCAAGCAGGCAAGAAAAGCCTATCAATTAATCAAAGCGCAAACAAGTAAGGTTGATTGGCTGATTAACAATGCAGGTATCTCTCAGCGCTCACTGATTATGGAGACAGAAGAGGAGGTTGAGCGCCAGATCATGGAGATAGATTATTTTGCGCAAACGCGCCTAACGCGGCTCATATTACCAGATATGATCACTCAAGGCGGTGGTAGGATCGTGATGATCTCTAGCGTAGCAGGTCTACTTGGTACGCAGTACCGCGGGGCTTATGGTGCAGCCAAAGCGGCGCTCCATATGTGGGCAAATAGCCTGCGTGCTGAATTGCATGATAAAGGGATAGAAGTCGCCACCGTATTTCCAGGATTTATTCAAACTAATATCTCAATCAATGCTTTGACGGCAGATGGTAGTCCGCAAGGCACGATGGATGAGGCGACTAATGCTGGATTGACGGCGACCGAGTTTGCCAAGCAAGTCACCAAAGCTTTGAGTAAAGGGGAGGAATATATCATTGTTGCCGGCTCCAAAGAGAAGCTTGCCACCAGAGTCAACCGTGTATCACCGCCCAAGCTCTACAAACTAATCCGCGAGTCGCAAGTCAAATAAGACTCTGCACCAGGCTTGGTTCATAGACATACTTATTAGCGTTATTGATATAAAGGGGTGTAAAATGTATCCTACATTCGCCCCTACTCTATCCAAAAATATCTATGATAAATACAAATCCGCTCGCCTCTCCCCATACCTTTAATCATAAAATTTTGATGAGCGTATTCGCTTCTGTCAGCCTGCTCAGCTTAAATGCTTGCCAGCAAACGCCAGATTACAACTATCTAAGCGGCGAAACGATGGGTACCAGTTACCATATTAGTTATCAGCTGCCAGACCATAGTGATGAAAACGAGATTCAAGCGGCTATCGATCAGCGTTTGCAGCAGATTAACGATAGCATGTCGACTTACCAAGATAATTCAACCATTTCTAAATTTAATCGTTTGGCTGCAGATGCGTCCGTAATGATTGATGCAGACTTTAGCCAAGTGCTACAAATCTCGCGTCAAGTTTATGAGCAATCAGGCGGCGCCTTTGATCCTACTGTCATGCCTTTGATAGACGTTTGGGGCTTTGGTAGCACTATGACCGTTGAGCGTTTGCAAAGTCCGCCAAGCGCGCAAGAGATTGCACAAGCAAAAGCTTTGGTAGATTTTGAGAGTATCATGCAAAAGGACAAGCTGCTGTACAAGACCAAAGACGGTGTCGGGCTTGATTTTTCTGCGGTGGCAAAAGGCTATGGCGTCGATGTCATCGCTGATGTGCTCAAAAGTGATTATAACATTCGCAATTATATGGTTGAGATTGGTGGAGAGGTGGCGACCTCTGGCGTCAGCGCTCAAAAGCAGCCATGGCAGATCGCGATTGACGCGCCGATTGAGGGCAGTACAGTTAACGAGCGCCAGACGATTGCGGCTATTCGCCAGCCTGCAGGGAGTACCATGCATCTAGCGACCTCTGGTAACTACCGTAACGCTATCATATTTGATGGTAAGCGCTATAGTCATACCATCGACCCCACTACGGGCGAGCCTATCGTTGGTGGCGCGCCGTCTGTAACCGTAGCTGCCGATTCAGTTGCGCTTGCTGATGCGTGGGCAACGGCGCTGACTGCTATGCCTTATGACAAAGCTCTAGATACCGCTAAACGGCAGAACTTAGCAGCTCTGTTTGTGATTCATGCAGGTAATGACGCAGACGGCATAGGTACAAGTCCTCTAAAAACATGGACGACTGTACAAACGGCTGCTATGAAAGCTCTGCGTGCAGGAGAGTCTGACTAATTTTTACTCAGTATTTTTGCTTGGTGTTCCTCTATTAACCCATTGATTTACATTGGGTTGCCGCGTTATTTAGTCAGTCATTATTACTAGGTGTAATATTGAGCATAACTCGTTAAACTATTGCCCTTTAGTTAACTGTTGTTACCGCATTATTACACTTAAGGGTTCCCATGATTTACTCCTTGATGGCTGTGGTTTTTGTGCTCGGCTATATCGCTATTGCCTTAGAGCATAACTTCCATGTAGACAAGGCCGCCTCTGCTCTACTGACCGCTACCATCATTTGGACACTGCTGGTCATCGGTGCTGACACGTTACTCGTTGAAGAGCTGAGCGCAGTAGATAGTCTTGGAGCCACTTATATTTTAAACAGCGAGCTTAGGCATCATTTGGCAGAGATTGCGGAGATTTTGTTTTTCTTGATGGGTGCTATGGTCATCGTGGAGCTGATTGATGCTCATGACGGCTTTTATGCTATTACCAGCCGCATTCAAACGACCAATGCAGTCACGCTACTTTGGACTATAGGGACGCTGACTTTCTTTTTTTCAGCGCTGCTTGATAACTTAACCACCACTATCGTTATGGTTTCCTTGCTACGCAAACTGGTCGCTGACAAAGAGCTGCGTTGGTGGTTCGTCGGCACGGTTGTCGTCTGTGCTAATGCAGGCGGCGCTTGGTCGCCTATTGGTGATGTGACAACGACTATGCTATGGATTGGCAGTCAGATTACCGCTAGCCGTATCATTGTAGATCTAATTATCCCAAGCCTAGTCGCTGCCGTTGTGCCGCTTATCATGCTAACCCTTATCTTTAAGGGCAAGCAAGTCATGCGTCCTGTCGATGACAAAGAACCTGTGCTCTCTACTAACACCAACTACCTAGGGGATTATACAGCGACGACGGCGACCGCTTCTGCTATTAATGGTATCGATACGCCTACTACTATGCCCTCAAGCTCGCCCTCAAATGTCAGTAGTAGCGCGGTGGCAGTAGAGCCAAGCGACGTTATTACCAATAGAATGCGCCTGAGCGTTTTAGCATTGGGTTTAGGCGCACTCGCCTTTGTTCCTGTGTTCAAAACGGTCACCCATCTACCGCCTTATATGGGTATCTTGTTCGGTGTTGGGGTACTGTGGGTATTCACTGAGCTGATGCATCGTCATCAAGATTGGTACGTCAAGCAGCACATGACCGTCGTCGGTGTCTTGACCCGTGTTGATATGCCCAGCATTTTATTCTTTTTAGGTATTTTACTTGCCGTTTCAGGTCTGGCGACCGCTGGGCATTTATCTGATATGGCGATGTGGCTGGATAATACCTTTGGTAATCTATATGTCATCAATGTCTTGATTGGTCTGCTATCATCTTTAGTTGATAACGTACCCCTTGTCGCCGGAGCCATGAAAATGTATCCGCTACTTGGTGAGGCGGCAATGGCGGGATTGGCGGGCGATGAGCTGGCGCGTCAAAGTCAGTTTATGCAAGATGGCGAGTTTTGGCACTTTTTAGCATATTGCGCGGGCGTCGGTGGTAGCTGCCTGATCATTGGATCAGCTGCAGGTGTTGCGGCGATGGGTATGGAGAAGATTCCGTTTCTGTGGTATCTCAAGCGTATCAGTGGCTTAGCTCTAGTCGGTTACTTGGCAGGCGCGGCGACCTATATCTTGATACAGATGATATAGATACTGCCTTAAGCTGTTGATAGTTTGACCTTTAACGAGACTAAATGTGCTAGAATAGAGCTATACATTCTAAGACCATCTATCACTATGGATGGTCTGATATGAGTCGAGGTCTCCTCCATGCTTAGTCAATTAATTCCAATGTTCGCCATTACCTTTACTGTATTCGTACTGTTTTTTGTCTTTATGGGTATCGGTTATATGTTCAAAAAACAACCGCTTAAAGGTTCTTGCGGCGGCGTCGCCAAATTAATGGGCGATGAGCAATGCTCGTTTTGTGGTGATGATCCCAACAAATGTGATTCTATGATTGCAGAGCAACAAGCTACCTCGTTAAATGCAGCTAAGTTAGGCAAATCTGTTTAACCCTTAGCTTTGTGTAGCATCTAGCTTTTATAGCAATCCGCACTTAAACCCTTTAGTACTTAGTATAGCCTAGCTTAGACTAGTATAACTTAGCTTAGCACAACTTAGCTTAGCACAACTTAGCTTAGCATAATTTGGCATAGTCAAACTCTGCGACTGCTCATCAGTTTAGCAGTTACTTAACGCTGGTAGTACATAACCCCTCGTAGATATACAATGGTGCTGAGTGTTATCTTATACTCAGCACTATTGTAGATAACCTCCTATATTTCTTTGCGATAGCTTTACTCTATTACTCTTGCCCTCTTTAGGGTATAGAGTTTTTGTGGTTTATAGCGCATCTTATATATCGGCCACTTTATAGTGGAATTTTTTTGTTGTCGTTTAAAAAGTGCTCATTTGTTAGCCCTTTTAATGACTTACTTTTAATGGTAATCGGGTTGCTATGTCTACTTCACCTCACTCAGCGCTCAAATCAAACGCAGATGCCAAGCCATCATCTAAGCTGCCGTCATCAAAGTTTACCTTTTGGGTCGTGCTCTGCGCTATTATTTTACTGGCGACCAATATGCGCGCGCCTATCGTAGCGCTGGGCTCTATTGCACCCGTGGTGCAAGAGGCGCTAAATATCTCTGAAACCCAGATTGGTTGGCTTGGCGCGGTGCCTATGTTGGGCTTTGCTGTGGGTTCGTTTATCTCGCCTACTATCGGTAAACGCTTTGGGCTTGAGAATACGCTTATCGCTATGATTGCGCTGCTGACTTTAGGTATGGTGGTACGCTCTATTATACCGACTTGGACTGGGTTTTTGAGCGGAACGATTATGCTCACTTTAGCGATCGGCTTTGCCAATACGCTTGCAGCTCCTGTCATTAAGCAGCGCACGCCTAATCATATTCCACTGATTACTGGACTCTTTAGTCTGACTATGACAGTCGTTGCAGGTATTGTCGCTGGCGTCGTTCTACCTTTATCTGAATATGTAGGTTGGCAATGGGCGCTAGGTGGCTGGGCAATTTTGGGTGTGTTGGCACTTGTCGTCTGGATATTTTTGCGCTTGCGTCTTGGCTCATCAACGAATTTGATAGCACCAATAGCGGCTCAAGGGACATCGCATATCGCGATATGGCGCAATGCGTTTGCTTGGCAGATCGCGGTATTTATGGGGCTGCAATCTTTGCTTTATTATACCGTCGCTAGCTTTTTGCCCTCAATCTGGGTGAGCAAAGGCTTAAGCGCGGTAAAAGCAGGACAGATGGGTTCGGTGTTTCAGTTTATGGCACCT
>NZ_JBQQFC010000015.1:0-22336 GCF_052258445.1 Psychrobacter sp. T6-1 | reverse complement strand
GACAATAAAATATCAAGCGCCCTACCATCTAGCTCTGCGGTAATATCATCTAAGAGTACAACTGGGGTTATAGATAGATCTGATTTAGAACCAATATCCTTTATGCTGACATCATCTGACTTTTCTTGATCAGCAAACTGCGTACTCAGTACTGGTTTATTAAGCAGTAGAGGCAACTGTGATAAGCGTAAAGCGGTAATCAGTAGCTTTTTCTCGCCGCGAGATAAGACGTTAGCGGCCTGCTCTTTTAAGGTTGGTAGTTTTATCGCATTATCAGTTACTGGTTTAGACTTGTCATCATTTGAGCGCCAATGCACATGTATATCGGCGCGGTGGCTGCCGATACGAGTATAACCCAGTTGCAAATCCTGACTTAAACGCTCATTGAGCTGCTCATCAAGAGGTTTTGTAGCGTCAAAGCCTGCATTGTAGCTTAAACTCAGCTGATCTGCGTAAGACGGCAATAGCTGTGCGATACTTTGCGCAAAAAAGGGTCGCCAAGCATCAAATACTTGCTCGCGGTAGTGATGGATAAGCGCTGCATGATTGGCAAGACCTTTATCCCAAGACTTTAACTCGTTGAGTTGTGTTTGGCTTAAGCTACTGCTTTGTTTGAGTAAACTGTTACGCTGCTTAAGTAAGCGCTGATAGGAGACCCACTGCGAATGAAAGCCTGGTTTCATGTGAAACACGAGCCAGTCGAGCAATTGACGCCGACTAGCACTGCCCTGCTCTAACATATCCATAGTAGAGGGATCAATTAGTAGCGTTGGTAGCTGCTCAGTCAGAGCGCTTTGCGTATAAACAGTGTTTTGGTTCAAACGTAATATGGTAGTTGCATCGAGCTGTTTTTGAATAGCAATAGTACGATCTGCCGACAGAGTGGCATGTACCGTCGTTGCAGGCTGATAATGTTGAATATAGCGTTTAGGCTGATGATGACGAAAGCTTTTGCCACGGGATAACAAGAATATCGCCTCAAGTAGAGACGTCTTCCCACTACCATTAGCACCAATAATGATGTTGCAAGCTGAGGCTTTGAGACTTAGGTTATCAAGGTTGCGTAAATGCGAGACTTGTAGACGTTCAATCATATAACTACCTAATAATATATTTTAGTCTATAAATCATCGCATCTTAGAGTGTGAAGCACTATATACGCATAGGCATGATGACGTATTGATGAAACTCATCACCCAATTGGTTGACTAGTACTGAGGCATTAGATTGGCTCATATGCATTTGCAAATCTCCTTGGATCACTCCAAGAACGTCTTGCAAGTAAGCGGCATTGAATGACAGCTCCATCGGCTCGCCACTATATTTAGCTTGTAGCATCTCGATAGCTTCGTCCTGCTCGGCATTGTTAGCACGAACCTCAACCATACCGTCGCTGGCAAAGTTAAACACGACGCCGCGCGATTTTTCATTACTCAAAATAGCAACGCGGCGTAATACATCCATCATTTTTTCTTGATTAAATAGTGCAAGCTTATCTGTATTACTTGGCATAACGCGGCGATAGTCAGGGAATTTGCCATCGATAAGGCGCGCAGTAAAAGTGACCATCAAGTCTGTGCTCACCTGCCCTGTACTATCAACGTTACCAAACGGCAAGCTGACTTGCAAAAACTCTCGGCCAAAGCTAAGCGTTACTGCATTATCTTGCTCACCGAGCATTTTACCAAGCTCAGAGGCCAAACGCTCAAGCTCAATAACGGCCTTGCGCGGCAAAATAGCTTGCATATTCAACTCTTGACTGACATCAACCACGCTGCGAGCCAAAGCCAGTCTATGGCCATCAGTCGCAACAGTCGTGAGCTGCTGCTCTGCAACATCAAACAGCATACCCGTTAGGTAATAGCGCACATCTTGAATCGCCATCGCAAATTGTGTTTTGTGAATTAAGTCCAATAGATGGCTACGGCTGATATTTAGAGGCGTGATACTTTCAGGATTGCCCAAGCTTGGATAGTCTTCGCTTGGCAGCGTTCCTAAGGTAAATCGGCTCTTACCACTGGTTAATAGGCAGCGCTCATTGGCTTGCGTTGCTAGATTGACTTGCGCTTGCGCTGGTAGCGATTTACAAATATCTTTTAGTTTGGTGGCAGGTAGTGTCGTTGCACCCGCTTCGATACAAGCGCCTGCTGGCAGCTTTAGAGTCGATGTCAATTCTACCTCTAAATCAGAAGCCGTTAAGATCAGTTCAGACTCGGATAATTGAAGCTTAATATTACCCAAGATAACCATATTATGGCGCTTGTCAGCAGCTTTGGCGATCAGGTTAATGGCTTTTAGTAACGACTCTCGATTAATCGATAATTGCATGCTTAATTACTCTTATTTAAAGGGCTTTTTGGTTTATTATAAACCATTATTGTAGGCGACAACATAGCCGTAATACTAGGCTTTAAGCGGCTTGTAGCATCATAGATAACGACTTGTAGTCTTTGTCAAAAGCAGGATCCATTGAGCGCAGTTGAGCGACTTTGTCACAGGCGTGCATTACAGTAGTATGATCACGTCCGCCAAATGACTGACCAATATCAGGATAGCTATCACCAGTGAGCTCGCGAGCTAAAGACATTGCAATCTGGCGTGGTCTGGCAATACTTCGGGTGCGTTTGCGTCCCATCAGATCCTTTACGCTAATATTGTAATACTCAGCAACCACTTTGCGTATGTTATCCATATTTACCGCTTGCACACGCATCGCGATAATGTCTTTTAGCGCATACTGTACCATCTCAAGCGTAATTGGTGCACCTGTCAGATTGGCATTGGCAAAAACTTGATTTAGAGCACCTTCTAGACGCCTGACGTTCGACACCACATTTTGTGCGATAAACAATGCACAGTCCTTAGGTAATACCATACCAAAGGAAGCGGCCTTTTTTTGTAGTATCTGCACCCTAGTATCAATCTCAGGGGGATCAACTGCAACTGTCAAACCCCAAGCAAATCGTGAACGAAAACGTTCATCAAATTCAGTCATTTGCGAAGGGTGACGATCTGAGGCCAGAATCAGCTGCTTATCACCACTAGTAAAGTCAGCAAATAAAGTCAAAAACTCATCACTGCTTTTAGTCTTTCCAGCCAAAACATGAATATCATCTACAATAAGTAGGTCTACTTTTTTTATTTTCTTCTTAAAATCTTCTATTTTATTATTTCTTAACGAGTAAACTAATTGGTTAATAAATTTTTCAGAAGTAAAATAATAAAAACTTCTATTTTTTTTTATAAAGCGATGCGCAACAGAATGCATTAAATGCGTTTTTCCCAATCCTGAAGGTCCATATATAAATAAAGGATTGTGCCTATTTTTTGATTGACGTTTACTTAGCTCATAACAGGCTTTGTAAGCTAGGTTATTAGACTTGCCTGTAACAAAGCTGTCAAAGGTAAAATCAGGATTTAGATAACTCAAAGACTTAGTATCAGCAGACTCCATAAGCTGAGCATGTTGCTGCAAGCCTGTATCGTAACTCAATAACTCATTATTCTCACTATTGGTAGTAACTTTTGAGTTTGTCTGGAGTAGGGTAGAGGCGTCACTTGTGACTTGAGAGGCATTATTTTCATCACTATAAGACCCGTCATTGTGACCTGTATTGTCGACTCGAACGACGACTTCATCAATACTACCTTGACTATGTTTGGCAACCAGCTGCTGGATATCTTGTAGATGATTCTTTTTAATATAAGAGACAAAGTAATCATTAGGCGCGCGAATGACCAACGTTTTTGATTCTTGATGTGCTGACAAAGGTCTTAGCCACATCGTAAAAACGTTGTCTTTGACGTGATAACGTAAGTCATCTAAGCACTTATCCCAAATGGTTGCAGTCTCTATCATAAAGAAATTTAACCTTTTATCTTAAAATATGACGCACTTTGTGTCATTTGTGAATAATTTAGAAACTTGCTTAGCAGCATCCTTTGACCACTTAAGGTAGAACAAAGCTAGGATAAGTTCTCTATTTTGTAGGCTGCTAATTTAACATAAACTGCCTGTGGATAACATCTTGTTTTTTGTGGATAAGGCTGTGGATAGTTTTGTGGATAAGTTAAAAGGCAGAGTTATCCATATTTCGCCCACAGGTTATCCACAGGGTTACCCCTAGTCTAGTAGTTTGATAGTAAAGAACTAATTAGACTTACCCACAGATATTAGGGTCTCCAATAACAACAATACTTATATATATTAATTATTAATTATTATGGAAAACAGCATTTGCTGTGGATAACTTTTGAATACTGGTCAAATATTCGTCTAGACTTAACTAGTAACCAAGCGGCACAGATCATAAAAAAAGATCACCTATCTGATGAGATAACGGATACTTAGAAATTTAATAAACTAGTTCGTTGACCCAGTTGTTGCTAAGTGGTATAATCCTTCGCTATTACGAATTTAGTCCATTATTTTGATAGGTGAGTTATGAAACGTACATTCCAACCCAGTGTGATCAAGCGTAAACGTACTCACGGTTTCCGTGCTCGTATGGCAACTAAAAAGGGCCGTCAGGTTCTAGCACGTCGCCGCGCTAAAGGACGTCATCGTCTTACTGTGTAATGAGCACATTGCAAGAATCGTGGGTCAAGGTGCTGGTTGAATATCTAGTATGATAATAAGATAAACTATAGTTGCCATTGATTCATATATTAAAAGCGCCCATATAGGCGCTTTTTTTGTCTTTACGATTTATACTATTACTTTCTATAACATCAGAAGCTCTCAATTTAGGCTGTACTATGTCCAACACTGTCTTAGCAGTACCTACTACCCGTTTCACTAAAGAGCAGCGCCTACTGACGCCTAGTGACTTCAAATCGGTGTTTGATGCTCCTACTCGTAAGCTTCACCAAAGCCACTTGATGGCATTTGTACGTGATAATACTTGTCAGCGGCCACGAGTAGGTATGGCTATTACCAAGCGCAAAGTACCTACTGCAGTCGCTAGAAATTTAATCAAACGTCAAATACGTGAGCAGTTTCGATTAAAGTCTCATATATTAGAAAATAAAGACATAGTTTTTATTGTTAAAAAACCTATAAAAGATATAGAAAAAAAAGAGATAAGGGGTCAGATAAAATATATATTTAAAAAAATAGAAAATAAATAAAGTGACTAACTTTATAAAAAACATTAATAATTTTTTTTATTTATTACTTAGTAGTATTATTGTTTTTTATCAAAAAATAATAAGTCCAGTATTACCTGCGCGCTGTCGCTATTATCCTACTTGTTCAGAATATGGCAAACAGGCCTTGGCATGGCATGGCGTTTGGTCAGGTATTTGGCTATTGTTGAAGCGCTTAGGTCGTTGTCATCCACTAGGTGGCCATGGCATTGATTTTGTACCTCTGCCGCTATCTTCTTATCAATATCAATATGTAGATACGTCTTGGATAAAAGTTCACTCAATCATTTATCTAGACTATACAAGTTATGCTGCTCGTCTGAATTATCTAATGAGAGGATGATGAGGCTGTCTATAATTGAATGCTGTGGATAAGTTCTATAGTTATCCACAGCAAGTTATCCACACTTAGACCTAGCTTTTCCACAGAAAGACAAAGTTATCCCCAGGTTATCTACATTATTTATGATTTGGGCTATTGGTATCATTTAGAGTGGATTTTTAGTAAAATAGTGCACATTTTGTGTCAGTGACTGCTTTTGCCTGATTTCATTGCGTCAGTAGTAGCAATAATCTTATCTAGCAGTCATGACATATGTCCCAACATTTCGCTCCCTAATTTTTAATCTAGGAAAGGTTTATGCAAAAGATATTTCGGGTGATGATCATCATTGCGATGTTGATCACCGCTTATCTGCTGATACTAGCGTGGCGCGACGATTACGCTGATGTACCTGCTGTGGATACTGTCTCTGAGGCCACGACGTCTGTGAGTGCTGATATTCCTGCAACGACTGGTGCTGCAGGCGATATTCCAGTGCAAACACTGCCTGCTGATAACAGTATAGTGGCGGCCGCCCCTGATAGCGCCGCTCTTATCACAGTAACGACTGATCGCTATGATATTAAAATCAACCCAGAAGGCGGTGATATTGAGTATGCAGCGCTTAAGCAGTTTGATGCGACACTCGATAGCGATGAGCCTTTTGTATTATTAGAGAGCAATAGCAATCGCATATATGTCGCTCAATCAGGTTTGATTGGTCAAGATGGTATCGATACTGCTGAGGGCCGAGCAAGCTACAGCCATACTGCTAATAATTATGTGATGGAGGAAGGTCAGCAAACTCTATCTGTACCACTTACCTATCAACAAGACGGCGTTAAGATCACAAAGACCTTTACCTTTACCCAAGGTAAATACCCTATCGATATCAGCTATCAGATTCAAAACGCCTCTACGTCTGCCTGGCAAGGACAGATGTTTGCGCAGCTTAAGCGTGATGATAGTAAAGACCCTGGTATGTCTGATAAGGGCGCGCTTAGTATGGCTACCTATTTAGGCGGTGCGTGGGGTACACCTGATGACCCTTATAATAAGCTTAAGTTCAAAGACTTTAGCGAGCAGCTGGCAGTAACCAGTGATGAGGGCTGGGTAGGGATAGTGCAGCATTATTTTGTTTCTGCATGGACGCCTGAGAATTTCACAGGTAAGTTCTTTACTCGCGAAACAGGCAATGATTATTTTATTGGCTTTAATAGTCAGCCAGTTAATGTCGCCCCAAATAAGCAAGTGACGTTAAATGCAACCTTGTATGCTGGACCAAAAGTACAGTCTGAGCTCAAAGAGGTCGCTGTAGGTCTTAACCAAACGGTTGACTATGGCTTGCTTTGGCCAATATCTAAGATATTATTCGCCATACTTGATGGTATCCATAAGGTACTTGGTAATTGGGGTTGGTCGATCATTGTGTTGACTATCTTGGTCAAAATCGCTTTGATGTGGTTCTCAAATAAGAGCTACTACTCTATGGCGAAGATGCGCGCACTTGCTCCGCGCCTAGCCGCGCTCAAAGAAGAGCATGGCGATGATCGCATGAAGATGTCACAAGAGATGATGGGCATTTATAAAGAAGAAAAAGTCAATCCAATGGCAGGGTGTTTGCCCATACTCATGCAAATGCCTATTTTCTTGGCACTGTATTGGGTGCTGGTTGAAAGTGTTGAGCTGCGTCATGCGCCGTGGATACTATGGATTCAAGATCTATCAGCGATGGATCCATGGTTCATCTTACCACTGCTTATGGGTGCGTCGATGTTCATTCAGCAGCAGCTTAATCCGCAGCCTGCTGATCCGATGCAAGCTAAAGTGATGAAGTTTTTACCTATTATCTTCACCGCCTTTATGTTGTTCTTCCCAGCAGGTCTGGTATTGTACTGGACAGTGAACAACTTGTTTAGTATGACGCAGCAGTATATCGTCAACAAAAAAGTTGAAGAAGAGCAAAAGCGCCGTACTGTTAAAGTGCTGAGCTAAGTTTGTATGTACGGTATAAAAACCATCGCTTTAGCGGTGGTTTTTTTATGATTATAGTTTTATTTTTTAGTGCTAGAGATACTGATATCAAGTTTGTTTTGTGAGTATCCACGCAGCCGTCTATAATGATGATTTTAGCTAGTGAGAGTCAATGTGAATGCTATTGTAACGCCGCTGATGCCTGATGAGCGATCTGAAAAGTCAGGACTTACGACCATTGCCGCTATAGCTACGCCTATCGGCCGCGCGGGAGTAGGCATCGTTAGGCTATCGGGCCCAAAAGCTTATGCTATAGCCTGCAAGCTTACAGATAAAACGAGCTTTACGCCGCGACAAGCTCACTTTTGCCGTTTTTATCAAGCGGATGGTAGTATTATTGACGAAGGCTTAGTGCTGTATTTTAAAGCACCGCATTCGTTCACAGGTGAAGATGTTATCGAGCTACAAGGTCATGGCGGAGTAATACTACAAAATCATCTGCTTGCACGCGTGTTCGAATTAGGCGCTCAGCAAGCGACAGCGGGCGAGTTCTCTTATCGCGCCTTTGACAATGATAAGTTGGATCTAGTACAAGCAGAAGCTATTGCTGATGCTATTGATGCGACTAGTAGTGCTGCGGCGAGTAGCGCTATTCGCTCACTAAGTGGTGAGTTTTCACAAAAAATTAACCAGCTATTAGAGCAGCTCATTCATCTGCGTTTGCACGTTGAGGCGGCTATTGATTTCCCTGATGAAGAAGACGTTGATTTTTTATCCGATGGCGTCATACAAGATAAGCTTGAGCACACTCAAGCTAGAATTAGGCAAGTCTTGGCGACTGCAAAACAAGGGCAATTATTGCGTGATGGTATTCATGTGGTGCTAGCAGGGCGTCCTAATGCTGGCAAGTCAAGTCTGCTTAATCGCTTGGCAGGGCAGGAGCGCGCTATTGTCACAGAGGTCGCAGGCACAACTCGTGACACTCTAAGTGAGACAGTGGTGCTCAATGGTCTGACGCTACATCTAACTGATACTGCAGGTCTAAGGGATACTGAGGATACCGTAGAGCGCATAGGGATTGAGCGCGCGCGCACAGCGATTGAGCAAGCCGATATACTCCTTATGGTCTACGATGTGACTCGTGATCTTGTAAGTGAAAGTACACCATTACAGCTAGCAGAGCAGCTGTTTGGTAAGCTGCCTGAGGCTAAGCGCTTGCTTATAATTGCCAACAAAAGCGATTTATTAAATGCTAGTGATGATCAAAAAAAGGCTATAGATACTGATAAGCAAATGCGAGAAATAGGTTACGAGCAGGTCAATGTTTCATGTGAAACAGGTGCTGGTATCGATACTTTAGTTACGGCTCTATGTGATAAAGTAGGATTTCATCCGCCAGAAAACAGTCTAATCGCTCGTACGCGTCACTTAGATGCTTTGAAGCGAACGGCTGAATATTTAAGTGAGGCGCACGAGCAACTCACGGTATTTACTGCAGGCGAATTGGTCGCTGAAAGTCTGCGCCAAGCGCAGCAGAGTTTGGGCGAAATCACAGGCGAGTTTAGCGCTGATGATCTACTAGGTAAAATATTTGGTAGTTTTTGTATTGGTAAATAGCTGTTTTTAATAAAGAGTTAACAAGGAAGCGATATGCATTGTCCCTATTGTAATGCCTCAGAGACAAAGGTTATTGACTCGCGTCTGGCCGCAGAGGGCGCACAAGTACGCCGCCGCCGCTCTTGTAGTAGCTGTCAAGAGCGCTTTACTACCTTTGAGATGGTAGAGGTAGTCATGCCGCGTATCATCAAATCTAGTGGTAAAATCGTACCTTATGACAATGAAAAACTGCGTCGCTCTATTTTATTGCCGCTACAAAAGCGTCCTATTACTATCGATGAGCAAGAGGCGATGATTAGCCGTATCGAAAAACGTATTAGGCAAATGGGCGAGCGTGAGATCAGTAGTAAAGTGCTCGGTGAGATTATTATGAGCGAGCTTAAAGTGTTGGACGATGTCGCCTATGTACGCTTCGCTAGCGTCTACCGTGACTTTCAAGACATTGATGCTTTTCATCAAGAAATCGCTAATATTCGCCCTAGTGAAAAATCAGATGATTAATTCTGAAAATGGATAGCGCCTTAAAATCATTTCACCTTTTGGTGTTGACTCATATTTACTTAATAAGCACTCCCTTATGTCAACTATAAACCATGCTCAAAATGCGCAAGATAGCTATTTTATGATGCTCGCTATCGAACAGGCTAAACTAGGTTTGTATACTACCAGACCCAATCCAGCGGTAGGCTGCGTCATTGTGCAAGCACAGCAGGTCGTTGGACAAGGCTATCACCCCAAGGCAGGACAGCCTCACGCTGAGGTATTTGCACTCAAAGATGCAGGCGAGCAAGCGATTGGTGCGACCGCTTATGTTACTTTAGAGCCTTGTAGTCATACGGGGCGCACGCCGCCTTGTGCTTTGGCACTGATAGAGGCTGGGATTAAGCGTGTCGTTGTAGCAGGTCTTGATCCCAATCCACAAGTCGCTGGACGCGGTGTCCGTCTACTCAAAGAGGCTGGAATTGAGGTCAGTGTTGGTGTATTAACTGAGCAAGCAGAAGCACTCAATCGAGGATTTTTGAAGGCGATGCGTACGCAAATGCCTTACGTGCGCCTCAAAATCGCTACTAGTCTTGATGGACGTACCGCGATGGCAACTGGCGAGTCAAAGTGGATCACTGGACCAGCTGCCCGCGAGGATGTACAAAAGCTGCGAGCACGTAGTGGTGCCATTATTACAGGTAGCGAGACAGTTATTCAAGATAACCCGCAGCTTAATGTACGCTCAAATCAGCTGGGGGTATCGCCTGAGCAGGTTCCGCCTCCTATCATCGTCATACTCGATAGACGCAAACGCTTATCCCATAATGCACGATCAAATTATCGACTCTGTCGCCATATGGCTACTGTGTATTGGCGCGATGACAATTTGATTGAACTACTAAAAACTTTAGTGAGTGAGCATCATTGCTATGAGGTGTTAATAGAGGCAGGCGCTAGCGTCGCAGGTAGTTTTTTGAGTCAGCAGCTGGTCGATGAATTGATTGTTTATCAAGCGCCTTGTATTTTAGGGGCACATGCACGCGCTATGGTTGATAGTGCTCCGCTGACTTTAGCGCAGCAACTACGTTTTGAGTATCAAAGTTGTGAGAAAATAGGCTCTGATTTAAAGCTAACCTTGTTGCCGATCTAAATACTTATCTATCCACAGCTAATATCATTACTGTTTATAAATATAGATAAAAGCAGCTCTCTTGAAAGTTCCACATGAAACTGTGTATAACTTTGTTTCACATGGAACCAAAATAATTAATCAAAGGTAAGTTGCTATAAATTATCATAAAAATCAGTAATTTATGTCTATTAGTGTTCGTTTACCAGAGTTGTACTATGTATTCAAATACTGTGGATAACTTCTTAATTGGTACTCATGAAATAGTAATATCTAAAATTTTTTATACTTATCCACAGGTTATCCCTTACTACGCAAACTAAAATATAGCATAGGTTTATAACCATAAAAATGAGGTTCATATGTTCACAGGAATTATAGAAAGTGTCGGGCACGTAAAATCAATGCAACCTGTAGGCGGTGATATCCGTCTCACAGTAGAGTCCAATGATCTAGACTTCAGCGATGTCAAGATTGGAGACTCCATAGCATCTAATGGTATTTGTCTTACCGTGGTAGATATGAGCAGCAACGCTTATTCAGTAGATGTGTCACGTGAAACTATGGCTCGTACGGCGCTTGAAGGGCTAAAGACGGGTGATATTGTGAATTTAGAAAAAGCTATGCTACCGACCACTCGTTTTGGCGGTCATATTGTCGCAGGTCATGTCGATGGCGTGGGTACAGTCGTTAAACTCCAACAAGATGCACGCTCTATCTATATTGAGATTGCTATTCCAAAGGAGCTTGAGCACTACGCGGCGACCAAAGGCTCTATTACCCTAGACGGAATAAGTCTCACAACCAATCTAGTCAAAGATAATATCGTATCTCTAAACATCATCCCGCATACTGCACAAGTCACCAATATATCAAAGCATTGGCTGGTAGGAGATAAGGTCAATGTGGAGGTGGATATTGTGGCGCGTTATCTTGAGCGCCTAATTAATAAAACGCCAGCGAGCCAAGAAAGCAGTATTACAGAGGCGTTTTTAGCGGATAACGGTTTTATGAAGTAAAAGGCTTAGATATATTTTTGTAGGACAGTCTGTAGCCTATCCTTATTGATGGGTTTAGATAAAAAGTCGCTCATACCTGCTCTTGTACACGCTTCACGATCCTCTTCGGTATTATTAGCCGTCAAGGCGACGATTGGGATATTTTCGTCTTGTGAGCGAATAGCTCGAGTGGCTTCAAACCCGTCCATAATGGGCATGCGGCAATCCATCAAAATCAGATCAATAGGCTCTTTTTGATTCTCAAATTGTGCCAAACCCTTTTGTCCATCCTCTGCAACGACGCTACGATATCCCAACTTTTTGAGTAAGCGGCAGGTAATTTTTTGATTGGTCAAGCTATCTTCAACGACGAGTACAAGAGGCGCTGATGACTCAGTTGTATCAGTAATTTCAGTTGTATCAGTAATTGTAGCTGTATCAGTAATTGTGGCTATCTCTTCTTTTTCTACTAAGCTTTTTGGTGACGTAGCGAGGCGTTTTAGTTCAGATAACAATAAACTGATGTCTAAAGGTTTATTCAAAAAACCATCAAAGCGATCAAGAAGACTTGAAGGTATGTGGCGTGTCCGTTTACGGCTTAAGAGTAGGGTGGAGAGGGTATCATCTGCGAGCAAACCATCCAAAAGCGTTATGATGTCAGCGCGGCTCCTAGTCCTTATGCGCTTAGTCTCTTTTGCCGCTTGATGATAAGTGTTCTCGTACAGCTCAAAGTCTAAGAGTACGATAGGGGTGAGGTTTTTATCATTTTGAAGCATATCTTTTATATCATCAATAACATCGATTGAAGTATGGACGCTACAAGTCATCGATAGATGCTGACAGATATTTTCTAAATGCTCTGCATACATTTGATGATTAACAATAGCTATAAGGTGCACATTTTTTAAGCTATCGTTGTCATGATATATCGGTACATAATTGGGTTGACGACAGGGCAGATAAAGGGTCGTGCTGTTGATTTTGTCATACTCACTATCGGAATCATCATTTTGACTGCCAAACTCCATATAGCCGTCCAGCGATTGCCCCGCGCTATCAGCCGCACTCATTTTAAGCTTACTACTATAGTAGTTTTGCTGCGTGGACTTATCATCTTGTTCAGTGTAGTGAATCGGGTAAAGATGCGTAGGATCTACCTTTTGCGTTCTAGTATCGTATACCGTGAAGCTTATCCAAGCGCAGGCGCTCTGCTCTTTTGATACTGAGTCGATAGTTAGAGCAATACAGCCCGCCTCGGTCGCACTGATCGCATCTGCCAATAAATTACGTAGTAACTGCCTTAATCTAGAATCGTCAGTATCGATATAACGCGGACAGTTTGGGGCAAAAAAGTATAGAAGCTCAATACCTTGCTGATGTACCTCATCGGTTACCAAAGCAATTAATTGTTTACCCATCATAAAGATATCTACAGGTTTGCTACTGATCGTTGATTTAGTAGCTATTGGCTGTGCTGTGCTAAGTACATCGATAAGTTTGCCTGATAAGGTGTGACTCAATTGATTAACATCTTCTATTATCTCATCTTTTAATAAAGTGTCAGAACTGATGTCCTTTAGCGTGCTGATTACTCTATCAAGTGGTAAAGCAAGTTCGTGATGAAGAATAGCTTTGGTTTTGTGAGCTTCATTAAGCTGCTGCTGCAATACTTGGTTTTGTCGCTGCAAGCGCTCTGTTTGTTTGACAAAGTCGTTGATGGAGTTAAGAAGTACAGTGAAGCCATGGATCTGTCCATGATCGCCAAACCAAGGGGTAATATGGAGCTGATAGGTCTGTTGATCCTTTAACCCTTTGACTACTAAAGTGCGCATGACGCGCTGGGTCGATAAGTTCTTTAACCAAAGCTGAGTGGCATCATCAAAACCGGTCACAAATTCTGTCAGCTGATAACTATGGCTAAGCTGGGAGGAGACACCAAAGACTTGCTCAAAGCGCTTGTTGGAGAAGCTAATCTGACCGTGGCGCATCAGCATCAGCATCGGGAGCGGTGCTTGTTCAACTAGGCGCTCAAGACGGTGATTAAGGGTTTTTATACTGCGATGATTGTTGTGTATCTGATAGCTAATACGGCTGAGCGCATGACCTAAACGCAAAAATTCAGTAGTAGTATTGCGCTCAAGAAAGGGTTGCGGGCTATAGGATTCTTTTGCACTATTACCCAAGTCATCAGCGTAGCTCATTAGTGCTCGCCAGTTAGCATTTCGTTTGAGCATATAGAGTAAAGCAATGGTGAACAAGATCAACGCTGCCATTAGAGGAAGCCAAAAACGATAAGAGATCCAACTGATTTGAATAGGCTGATGTTTAATCATGACATAAAGCTGATGACCACTTTGAAGCTTGATAGTGCCTTTTAAATCGATGGTATTAATTGAGTAGGCGCTGTTACTATTACTTTGAGTAGGGGATGAAATCGTAGGAAAAACAACGGTCGATATGGTCGTGTCGTTAGGCCTCGTATACCGATGGATAAAGGTTTGACCTGAGGGCAACATAAATATGATCTGATAGCTTAAATCTTGTAGATATGGTTTGTCCAACAGTTTTCGAACATCAGTATCTGTAACGTTATCTCCATAATCAATAAAGTCGTACTGCAAGGACTCAAAGGCATCAAGGGTATGGCGTTCGCTATAGGTCTCAAGCTCACTAAATACCATCGTATAATATAACGCTAGCATGACTATGAGCGTTATCGTATAAAAAAGCAGCAAGCGTTGCAAAGAATGGAACTGTTGCATAAAAACATAATCCTATGTCAGTACCAAAACCTATCTAAAGTGTTTGAGTATAACAACCATATTAAACGCTTGTCATCGACTTAACCTCGCTATTTTAGTAAAAAATAAGTAATCAAGAATAGACCCAAGTGTAGTCACGGCCTAGGACAGGCATAGCGCTATATAGAAAACTCACTTATAATGGCTAAGTCTATTTTTAATCAAGCCTTACTATGAGCTTATCTGCCGTATCAGAAAAACAAAATACCTTATCTGTCGTGCGTCCATTACGAGTCATCTTTGCTGGAACGCCTGAGTTTGCAGCGACTAGTCTTGAAGCCTTGATTGCTCAGCAAGAGTCGCTGGCTATAGAAATCGTTGCGGTCTACACCCAACCTGATCGCAAAGCGGGGCGAGGTCAAAAAATCACCATGTCTGCGGTCAAGCAAGTCGCTCTAGCACATGATATTGTAGTCGAGCAGCCCGCTACTTTCAAAAAGTCTAGTACTGAGGGCATGGTAGCCAGACAGACGCTGCGCTCTTATCAGCCTGATGTCATGATTGTCGCCGCTTACGGGCTGATCTTGCCAGTAGGGGTGTTGACTACGCCAACTTTAGGGTGTCTTAATATTCATGCGTCATTGCTGCCGCGCTTTCGCGGGGCGGCGCCGATTCACCGCGCGCTACTGGCGGGTGATAAAGAGACTGGCATTACCATTATGCAAATGGATAAAGGGCTAGATACGGGCGATATGCTCTATAAAGTCAGCTGCACTATTGAATCACACGATAGTGCGTCAAGCTTGCATGATAAGTTAGCAGACTTGGGCGCTCAGGCGATCATTACCGTTATGCAAGATCTACAAAACTATCAGGCAAACGCAAGCAAGCAAGATGATAGTCAAGCTAATTATGCCAAGAAGTTAGTCAAGTCTGAGGGCGAGATCGATTGGACGCAGTCTGCTACGGCTATTGAGCGTCAGATACGTGGCCTGACCCCTTGGCCTGGTGCTTATACCTTTCTACAAGCTCAACGTGTCAAGATTTTAGCCAGTTTACCTGTCGATGAAACGCTGCGAACCGACAAGCCAGCGGGCACTGTTATCAGCGTCGGGCGCAAAGCTATTTTAATTGCTTGCGGCAAAGAAAATGCTAGTGATACGCAAGGGAGTACGTTAAGAGTGACTCAGTTGCAATTTGCAGGCAGTAAGCCAGTAAAAGCCGAGCAAGTCTGTCAGGGTAGTCAATTAAATGATGACGACCAATTTACTCGCGACCCTACTTAGTTCTAAGATTAATCCTAAAATACGCCAAACTCTATCTAAATAAGACGCTATTAATCAGACGTCAAGGAAACAAAACTTAATGAGACACCAAACCGCGTCTAATCACAATAGCAAAAAAGCTAAGCCATCGAGTAACCTAAAAATGAGCGGCAGCGTGCGCGTGCGTGTCATACGTACGCTACTTGCGATTCAAAACGGTCAATCCCTCTCAAGCGTACTCGATCCACTGCTCAATAGCCTGCACGATGGAGACAAGGGTTTCGCTCATGCGCTGCTTTTGACCACTCTACGCCAGTGGTACGCGCTCGCGCGACTGCTCGATAGTCTTGCGGATAATTCTATTGATGAGATAGAGGTACGCACGACGATTCAGGTCGGTATGGTGCAATTGCTGTATCTAGAAGTCGCCGACCATGCTGCGATTCACGAAACGGTTGAAGCGGTCAAAGAGATAGAGTTCGCGCATGCCTCAGGTTTGGTCAATGCAATCTTGCGTAAAATCGCCAAAAATACTAATAAATTTCGCAAAAAATGCGATAAAAACCATAGCTTGCCTAATTGGCTGGCCTATCAGCTCAAGCAAGACTGGAGCGAGTACTATAACGATCTTACTCAAGGGCTGCGCCTGCCTGCACCGATGTTTTTGCGCGTGAACAGTCGTATGCATTCGGTCGAGGACTATCATCAAATGCTTATAGATGCCGATATCAGCAATGATGTCGTTGAGCTGCGTAGTGGTTTGGCTTTGAATAATCAGCTAGCTAATCAGGCTGAAGGTAGCGTTACTGAAATAACATCGCAAGCTCTACGCTTACAGCAAAGTACTGCGGTAAGTTATTTGCCGCAATTTAGCGAAGGCGCAGCTAGTGTGCAAGACATGCATGCTCAGCTCGCTGCCTTGCTTATCAATCAAGCGCTTGTCCAAAAGATAACAGGTGCACGTGAAGAGGATACGCCAACTACAGATATTCATCTGCTAGATGCATGCGCCGCTCCTGGCGGTAAGCTGGCCCACTGGCTAGAATTACTAAACACGGGTAGTGAGCAGTCTTTGTTTCATGTGAAACAAGATAACGACATTAAAACGCAAGTCAAACTAACCGCTATCGATAATGAAGCAATGCGTATCACTCGTATTCACGATAACCTAGAGCGCTTACAACTGGGCCAAGCTCAAAATGAACCTATCGATCTCAATATCGTTTGTACAGATGCCACTCGCTGGCAGTACGCTCAAGATGAAAATCTCGCCGTATTCGATGCTATTTTGCTTGATTCCCCTTGTACGGCAACAGGCGTTATCCGTCGTCATCCTGACATCAGCATCTTGCGTCATGAAGAAGATATGGCGCAGACGGCCATTTTACAAGCGGATATCTTGCACAATTTATGGCCACAGCTTAAGGTTGGTGGTTATTTGCTTTATGTGACGTGCTCTATTTTAAAGCAAGAAAACGTCGAGCAAATGCAGGACTTTATTACTCATCACAATGATGCAGTGGCGATTGAATTCACCGATGCTTGTAACTGGGGAATCCATCAAGAGATTGGTCGTCAGTGTTTGCCGATTGATAGCGACGGCGGCGATGG
The DNA here is from genome assembly GCF_052258445.1 of Psychrobacter sp. T6-1. Lineage (NCBI taxonomy): Bacteria > Pseudomonadati > Pseudomonadota > Gammaproteobacteria > Moraxellales > Moraxellaceae > Psychrobacter > Psychrobacter sp. T6-1. The sequence continues at coordinate 5,048 of NZ_JBQQFC010000015.1, read as the reverse complement.
CTTTTATTATGCGTTGTTGCAAAAGACAGATCAGTAGATATATTTGAGACCTACTTTAAACGATTAAGGTTCAGGGTAGGCTGATGCTTTAGACCAGCTTCTATATTTTGTAAGGTTGCCATGCTGGGCTAAAGCACCAGCCTACAACCGCATATACCTATTTGAAATTTATATTTGAACGAAGCAATTATTTATAGGACAAACAATGAAATATATCAGTACCCGTGGTCAGACTGAGCCGATGGATTTTAGCGATGTGCTTTTATTGGGCCTTGCTCCTGATGGCGGCTTGATGCTACCTGAGCATTATCCAGCGATCGATGCTGCGATGTTGAGCGAGTGGCGAGGGCTGAGTTACCCAGAATTGGCATTTGCCATTATGCAGCGTTTTGCGACTGATATTCCAAAGGCAGATTTAAAAGACATTATCGAGCGTACTTACAAGGCTGAAGTGTTCGGTGATTCTGAGATTGTTCCTGTACGTAAGCTTGAGGACAACCTATACATTTTAGGTTTATCAAACGGTCCGACGCTAGCGTTTAAAGATGTGGCGATGCAGTTTTTGGGTAATGCTTTTGAATATGTACTCAAACAAAAAGACGCTCGCATCACGATTATCGGTGCGACCAGTGGTGATACGGGCAGTGCTGCTGAATATGCGCTACGCGGTAAAGAGAATATCGAAGTCTTTATGCTCTCTCCCCATGGCAGAATGAGTGAGTTTCAGCGCGCGCAAATGTATAGCCTAACCGATGACAACATCCATAATATCGCTATTGACGGTATGTTTGATGATTGCCAAGATATTGTCAAAGCGCTACAGCAAGATGCCACCTTTAAAGCGGCCTATAATCTAGGCACGGTCAACTCTATCAATTGGGGCCGTATATTGGCGCAAATCGTTTATTATTTCAAAGCCTACTTTGCGGTCACTGATAGTAACGATGAGCAAGTGAGCTTTAGCGTGCCATCAGGGAATTTTGGTAATATCTGCGCCGGTCACATTGCTCGCGAGATGGGTTTGCCTATTGGACGCTTAATTGTCGCAACCAATGAGAACGATGTGTTAAATGACTTTTTTAATAAAGGGATTTATCAGCCGCGTCCTACAGAGCAGACTTATATCACCTCAAGCCCATCAATGGATATCTCCAAAGCCTCTAACTTTGAGCGTTTTGTGTACCTATTGTTAGATAAAGATAGCGCCCGCGTCCATGAGCTATTTGAAGGCGTCAAATCAGGTCAAGGGTTTGATCTATCTGGGGTGATGAATACCGTCAATACGCATTATGGCTTTGCAGCGGGCAAATCAACCCATGAGGATCGTCTGCAAACGATCCGCAAGCTGTATAAAGAGTCAGGTGAATTGGTCGATCCGCATACTGCTGACGGTATCAAAGTGGCTAAAGAGTTGCAGCAAGAGGGCGAGGTTATCATTTGTGCTGAGACCGCTTTGCCTGTTAAATTTGCCGATACTATCGTAGAGTCCATTGGTCCAATAGACATTGCTCGTCCAGCACACACTGAAGGCTTAGAGGATTTACCTCAGTACGTTACCGTATTAGCTAATAACGCCGAACTAGTTGCTGACCAGATTCGTCAGCATGTAACTGCTAATCTGTAATAGGTAAAATCGATCTAAAATGTGAGACAAGCTTATTTTGTTTCACATGAAACTTTATAAGTTGTCTTTACTCAAATCTATGGCTGTAAATAGTATTATTTTTTGTAAAAATGTGTCAGAAATTATGCTATGGTTCTTACTACTGTAAGTTGAGCGGTTGGTCATACTTGTTTTATCTTATTTAAAGATAAGAACCTTAGTTTATATCGCCTACGATAACTCTCATATTTTGTGGATATAACAATGAAAATAAGCATTACTGCCCTAACCAAGGCTTTTATGGTCACAGCTTTTAGTAGCGCTATACTCATGACAACCGCTTATGCTAACAATCCACCACCAACCATCAAAGCTGATGCGCCTAACCGCTATATTGTCAAAAAAGGCGATACCTTATGGGATATATCGGGGCGATACCTAGATAGCCCGTGGCGCTGGCGGGAGATTTGGGCAACCAATAAGCAAATCAAAAATCCTAACCTGATCTATCCTGATGACATTCTCATCTTGTGCGTCATTCAAGGCAAAACGCTCATTGGAGTCGATACAGGCGAGGGCTGCGCTGGCGTTGAGAGGCAACTGACTGGTGATGTTGTAGCCACTGCGGTTGCGGTGACCTCAACTGTGAATAGTATACCTGCTATTCCGCGCTCTGCAATTGGGCACTGGCTTGATAAAACCCTTATCGTCAATCCAGCAGACTTTAATACTACCCCTTATATTTTAGCGTCCAAAAAAGGCAACTTGGTCACGGCAAGCGGTGATAAAGTTTATGCCAAAGGTGTGCCTTTAATTGTCGGTCAACGCTACGGTGTGTATCGTGAAGGGCAACAGTATGTTGATCCTAAGAGTCAGAGGGTTATCGGATTAGAGGTCACGCAAGTGGCAACTGGTATGGTCACAAGTGTGGCTAGTAATGGCGTGAGCAGCTTAGAATTGACAGATTCTTATGATAAAGAAGTACGTGAAGGCGATCGGGTGTTCGTTGAGCTTAACAACTCGATACCGCCTGTGTTCTACCCTGAGCCTGCGACAGTCAATCGCGGTGGTATGATCGTACGTGTTATGGATTCTATTAGCTCAGCGGCTAAGGGTAGCGTAGTCGCTATCAATCTAGGTCGTACTCAAGGCGCTAAGCCTGGCGATGTTTTGACTATTTACAAACAAGGCGCTTTGGTACGCGATACTATCGATAATGATATGCCAGTGCGTCTGCCAAATGAGCCAAGTGGTATGCTTATGGTGTTCAATACCTTTAGCGATATCAGCTACGCTTATATTTTAAGCTCAGACTTACCGCTCAATGTGGGCGATAAGCTACTACCGCCGCCTTATCTATAACGGTATTAATAGGCGCGCCCAAGCGTCTTACAGATCTAAAAATCTAAACAGAGCAATGACTCATGACCACGTCGCGACCTTTTTTATCTACAGATCAACGCGCTATATTGGCGCTGTGGTATGAGGTCAATGCGTCACTATCAGCTTATCATAAGCTGGTCACTCATTTGGGTAGCGCGCAGCTGGCATGGCAAGCCAAAGCAAGCGTTTGGCAAGAGATGGGTATCCATCATACTCATCTTAAGCGTCATGAAAATTTAGAGCAAACACAGACTGATATCGATAAGATTGAGCAAGCCTTGGTAGAGGGACGCTATGGTCTCCTGTTCGCCGATCAGCCTGAATACCCTGTGTCACTATCACAAATATTCGACCCGCCGCCACTGCTGTTCTTTCGCGGTGACATCTCTTTATTGCAGCAACCCCAGATTGCTATCGTCGGTAGCCGCAAGCCTAGCACCCATGCGCAAAAAATCACCTTTGATATCGCGCAGTATCTTGTGCAAGCAGGCTATATCGTCACCAGTGGTCTGGCAATGGGCGTCGATAAGTGCGCGCATCTAGGCGCACTGTCGCAGACAGATACGCAGTATCAAGGCCGTACGATAGGAGTTATGGGTACGGGTATCAATATCAGCTACCCCAATCACCACGACAAGCTCTTTAGCAAAATTATCGAACAAGGCGGCTGCCTTATCAGTGAGCTATTGCCGCATACTGGCCCGCACAAACATACCTTTCCGCGGCGCAATCGTTTGGTCGCAGGTTTAAGCCTAGCCACGATAGTGACTGAAGCGACGATCAAAAGTGGCTCCTTAATTACCGCACGTCTGACCTCAGAGCAGGGCAAACAAGTCTTTGCCGTACCCAGCCACATCGACAACAGCAACGCTGAGGGCTGCCATCATCTAATACGTGAGGGCGCAACACTGATATACCATCCGCAGCAGGTGCTAGATGATGTCAGCGCTCAAGTTTATACGCCGCTACAACGTACACGTATAAACCAATCTCAGCCGTCGAAAGTTAACAGCGCGAAAGATAATAGCGCTGACTCTAATAAAAACGCTAAGCAACGCTCAAGTACAGCTATGAATACCAAAGCTGACATAGTCGTGCCTGAACATTTAGCGCCTGTTTACGAGCAGCTTGACTGGCATGGTCAGGATTTAGATGCCTTGCTTATCAGTACTACTCTCACGGCGCCGCCGCTGATCGGTCAACTGATGGAGCTTGAGCTTTTGGGACTCATTAGTGAGCAAGGCGGACGTTATTTGCGTGTTTGATGATAGTTTTTAGCCTCTGTTTGCCCTGTTAATCTGTATATATTTTCGCAGCCTTATCTATAGCGCCTATCTTATGTCCTTATCTAGCCCGCTTATTACTGAATCCGTCGTTCAAGCTGCCACATGGCTCAAACAAGGACGGCTGCTCGCTTATCCGACTGAAAGCGTTTGGGGTATTGGCTGTGATGCTTATGATAAAGCAGCAGTTGGGCATATTTTAGATATTAAACAGCGCCCGCAAGCCAAAGGTATGATTGTTATCACCGATAGTAGCGAGCGTTTGACTCCTTTATTAGAGACTTTAGACAAAGATAGACACCAACAGATTATGGATAGCTGGCAGGTAGACAATGAGAATCTAGAGGTTCAACATCAGCAAGCTCATACTTGGCTTTTACCTATTCCTCAAACGCTTGTCGGCACTATCCCTCTTTGGATAACGGGTCAGCATCAGAGCATTGCGGTTAGAGTCATTGCCCATCCGCTTATCCGCGAGCTTTGCCGGCAGCTGGTATCTATTGATAATCCTTATGGGTTTATCGTCTCTACGAGCTGCAACCCTTCAGGTCAGCCGCCTGCCAAAAATTTCTCTGAAGCGTATAATTATTTTAATACCCAAATCAGTTATCTACAAGCTGATACTCTCGGCTATACGCAGCCAAGCCAGATACGAGATGCCGTTACAGGTTTAGTCGTTCGTTAATAGTATAGTTAACACTAAATAAAATGGATACGTTATTCAAAAACGCGGGACTAGTATAAATTTTTCTGGCGTGCTGTGCCTACGCAGACAGAGG